>NZ_PCYR01000009.1:0-67469 GCF_002553805.1 Lactobacillus sp. UMNPBX19 | reverse complement strand
TCAATCCTTAGTCGCTTAATATTAATAAAGTGTCCAATTTTTGTGGGTCACTACAAATTGTAGTGACCCTCGAAATTCGGACACGAATTTCGGGGGGTTCTTATAACCAAATTATCTAAAGAAGCTAAAAAGTATTATATTGGGGCCTATATATTTTTCATCCTTATTAATTAGTTAAAATTGCTGAATAATTTTGTATAATAAAGTGGCAATTCAGTAAAGTTTGAGAGGATGGAAGCATAGTATGGAAAAGTTAAAAGCAATTCAATTTAATTTTGAAAATTGTGAGTCTGAGCAAATTCCAATTGAGTATATTCCTTATTTCAATTTTAAAAATGTATATACTAACTTAAGCCATCGCTGGGACCATGAAGAAGATAGTGATGTCCTTGAAACAGGCCTTGAATGTGATGGGTTTACTATGATTGCTGACTGGGATAGAGTAAATACCATTGAAACCTGGGAAGAATATAATTTAGCTGACCGGATTGCTAAATTCCATGATTTAGTTGATGTAGATTTGATTTTTAAATCTGGAAAAACTAAAAATATTTATATGCCATGGGAAGATACGAACTGTGGTGAATCTAACGCTTTAATGATTGTTCTAAAGTCTGATTCTAGTTTCTATGTTACTAATAGTAAGTTCAACAATAGTACATTTTTAGAAGTTTATATAGAGAAAAAGGCGTAAGCCAATATCTTTTTTAGATGTTAGGTATACGCCTTTTTGTTAGTCTTTGAATATAATTAAAACTCTATTATTTTCTAATAAATTTTTGATCACTACTTGGAACACCATTTTTATCAGAAATGTAACGCTCTACACGCATATGAAGATCATACTTATTACGTAGATCGGCTAATTCTTGCATCATTTGTGAAGCGTGGTGAGCATCAAGAGATTCTTGGTTTTTCCAGCTATCAATTAGAAGAATAGTTTCAGGATCATCTAATGGTATAAAGTACTTATATTTTTCATTTCCTGGTTCTTTTCGAATACGATCGGCTACACCACTACTTTCCATTTCTTCAGCAAATTTCCGTGCACTTCCATTTTTACCGGTATAGTAAAGATTAACTGTTAATGACATATCTAATTCTCCTTAATTATTCGTAGTAGTTCTTTAACCATTTTATATTAAATTTTAATCAAGAAAAAAGTGTTTACCATCAAGACTTTAAAATCGGGTAAACACTTTTTCTATAAACTGATTTTGATAAACATTAATGCAATTGTTTTAGTTCATTTAATACTGCATCATAGTTTGGCTCATGTGTAATTTCATCAACTAATTCACGGTATAGAATTTTACCATTAGGATCAAGGACCCAAACAGAACGAGCAAGAATACCGGATTCAGGAATTAATAAGCCAGTTGCCTTACCAAATGACAAACTTTTATCAGACATCAATTGCATATTTTTAACATCTTCGGCGGCACACCAAGTTTGCTGGTCTTCAACAGTATTAGTTGAAATAGTCAAAAAGTTAATTTCTGGAAATTTATCCATTGTTTTATTAAAAGTTTTGGTTTGAATACTGCAAACAGAAGTATTAATATCTGGTACTACACTAATTAAACTAAATTTACCTAATAAATCGGACTTAGTGAATTCTTGATTGTTCTTATTTAGTACTGTAAAGTTTGGCATTTCTTCTCCAACTGCTGGAGGAGTACCTATTAATTTAACTTCTTTACCTTTAAAAGTGATTTTCATAAGTTATACCCTCTCTTTCTTCTTATTATCTTAAATATAGCAAATTATAGACATTATCTTAAATATTTAGCCTAGGTAGTAAAAGACCATACCTTAAATGCATAGATATCTAGTAGAAATAACTATTTTTAATTTATAAAGGGTAGATATAAAATAATAGATGGGAGAAATAGAGGGGTTTACGGAGGAAAAAATGAAGAAGAAGTAAAAAACAGTGTCTCTGGCTTTGGTAAATATAACGATGCATACGCAAAATACTTTCAAGGAAAGAGTTTTTAACTTCAAGTAAAGAGGCAAAAACTGGTGTCAGCAATGTCAGTTTTGAGCCTGGATGACGCAACGATTGGCACTGCACTCAATTCCTCAAATCATAATTGCCGTTGCAGGTGAAGGTTGGTATCAAGAAGAAGGTAAACCGGCACAAAAAATGGTTCCTGGGGATGTCGTGATTGTTAATCCTAATACAAAACACTGGCATGGTGCTACCAAGGACTCATGGTTTGCTCATGTAGCAGTAATGGTCGGAGAGGGTAAAACTACATGGCTTGAGCCAGTTTCTGATGAAGAATATGACAAGTTAGGTTAAATTTATAAAGTTTCATAATTAATAAATTGATGTGTATAAAAAGTTAAGTGCTAATGGTAGTGCTTAACTTTTTTAGTAAACTTTATAATTTCTTTAAAGATGGTTGAGGAATAAATAATAGTCGTTTAGGCTATAGTCGTTAATTAAATAAAGAAGCAAATAAACTGTTAGGTGAGACTCCTACGTAAATATATGCTGATGCCCAGGAACATCCAGAGATGCCAACGGGTCAAACAGGAACTGTCGAGTTAAGGCTTTTCCCAGTCAGCTAGTTAAAAAAACTTTACGTTACGTAGTGTTAAAACTGAACGACGAGTATTAAATCGCTATTATAAGACCAATGCAGTTTTTACGTTGGTCTTTTTGTTTATTTGCCGATTTTTTAGAGGGGGAGAGATTACTATGTTAAAATTCAACTCTAAAAATCGTGTAGTAACTGATGCGACTTTAGCTAAGCAAATTGCTGGAAAAGAAAAGAGTGAAGTATTAAAGCAATTAGATACGTCAATTAATGGGTTAAACCCTGCGCAAGCAAAAAAGCGTTTAGAGCGCGATGGGTTAAATGAAGTATCAAATAAAGAGTGTCATCCAAAATTGCATTTTTTATTTGATGCTTTCATGACTCCATTTACAGGAGTATTACTGTTTTTAGCTCTTTTATCTTTTTTGACTAACTATCTTTTTGTTCCTACAGATCAAAAAGATCTCAGTACAGTCATTATTATGATTACAATCTAAAGATGTTGTAGTCGGTGATATCATCAATCTAACTGCTGGAGATTTAGTGCCAGCAGATCTATATTTATTAAAAGTAGGATCTCTTTTGTTCAGCAAGTTCATTAAACGGTGAATCTAGTCCTGTTGAAAAACTAGCAGATAAAAAGCCAAAGGAAAATGATAACTATCTAGATTATCCGAATATTTTATATGAAAGAAGAAATTCTTGATTGGAAGAAAGGTAAGTTCACGCCTGAAGTTAATCATAAAGAAATTTATCCGCGCACTAAAAAGCCAATCCCTATTTCTGTGGCTACAGGTGGAAGTATAGAATCGACTATTCGAACTGCAGAGTTAGGGTTGCCAATTGTCTATGCAATTATTGGTGGCGATCCGCTGCACTTTAAACCATATATAAAAGGGTAGCAGAAAAAATGAGTAGTGATTTAACTACGATGCCAATTGCAGCACATTATTGGGGCTGGCTGAATCAAGATAAAGAAAAGGTTATTAAAGATTATTTTTATCCTACAAAATTGTTAGTTGATCAAATTAGTACGGAAAGACCACAATGGAACGGGATGACATATGAACAATATCTTGAAGCAGTCGGAAAAAATGGAGCAATTTTTGTTGATGATAGTGAAACTGTTGCTAATAAGATCATTAAAGTATAGAAGAACTTGGATTGACACGTTTACACGTTTCTACCTCCACTTGCTAATTGCCTCAATGCTGCATAAAGATATCATGAATGCAATTAGAATTTACGGATAAGAAGTTGGGCCGAAGGTGAAGACATATTTTAAAAAAAGACTGAGCAAGATCGTCTTAAATTAAAGTGGAAGAATTAAATAGAGAGTAATAATATAGGTTTCAAGAGTCTAGATGACTTTTGAAATCTTTTTACTTTTAGAGATAAACATAAGGAGGAATGATCTATTATGATTATTCGCACCGTAACAATGGAAGATTTAAACGACATAGTAGAACTAGAATCTGACGCGTTTAAGATGACTAAAAAGCAAACTGAACAAGATATGATTGCTAGAATTGAGAATTATCCTGATACCTTTTTAGTTGCGCAAGAGGATGGAAAAGTGATTGGTCATATTTTTGGTCCCGCTTTTAATAAACGCTATATTGAAGATGAATTATATTTTAAAAATCATCCTAATCGAAAAACTGATCACTATCAAATGGTCTTAAGTTTGGCAGTTTTGCCTGAATACCGCAAACAAAGCGTAGCGACAAAATTAATTGAAGCATTAGCGCAAGAGGCCATAAAGCAAAATCGTCAAGCTATATCTTTAACTTGTTTACCGAAATTGATTAAATTTTATGAAAAACGTGGTTTTCATAATGAAGGCGAAACTAGTGACGATATTCCAGATCCAACTGGTGTTACTAGTGTAAATATGGTAAGGACTTTATAAAATGACAGAGTTAACTGAAGAAATGTATGCAATTTTTGATCGGAATGAATTTTCTTTAAAAAAATTGAAGCAGCAATATTCTGAAGATGAATTAGCGCAAGTAAAAACAGATTTTAAAGAAGTTTGGCAGACCTGGAAAGAGGTAAACTCAAATGTTTATCAAAAATTACCACAAGATAAATTTGCTAAAGTTCATGTCGAAAGCTGGACAAATGGTTGGAACTTACGCGATCATTATTGGGCATCTTTTCGCTTAAATACTATGGCTGATAAAAGTCCATGCATCGGCGTGATGCTTGATAAAAAACAATTACAAGTTTATTTAATGTTTCAGCATTATAAGAGTGAAAAACGTGGCGATAATCCGGAACAATATAATGAATTACTCGCCGATATTCCAACTTGGGCCAAGAATCGCAAAATTAATAATTGGTACTTATGGGATAAAAATGAGATGGAATTTGCTGATCATTTATCTTTGAGTGAATATTTAGCAGATACAAAAAAGCAAAACCTATTTAATGAAGAAGCCGTTAAAACTAGTTTCTTGCTTGGAAAGTTTGCTTTTAGAAATCAAGATCAAGTTAAGGATATGGAAGAGTTTATTTTGAACGGGATTGAGCAGTTATTGCCACTATATGGAAAGTTAGAATGCTAGATAAGTTTGTCTAAAACAAGCAACTGTGCTAATAATTAGGTAAGATTATAATTTACTATAAGTAAGCGAGTGAATTTTATGCCAATAAGAAAGCTATTAGCAGATTTAATTAGACCCAAGGATTTATCACATTTTGTAGGACAAAAAGATTTAATTAAAGAAGGCCAACCTCTTTATCAAATTATTAAAAATCATGTTCCAATTTCGCTCTTATTATGGGGACCGCCTGGAACAGGAAAAACAAGTCTAGCGCAAATTATCGCTCGAGAGTATGACTATCCGCTGGCCACTTTCAATGCTTCGACTGATAATAAAGCAAAGCTGATGCAAATCATTAATACTTATCCATACCAATCGTTTGTTCTACTAATTGATGAAATTCATCGCATGACGACAACATTGCAGGATTATCTTCTGCCTTATTTAGAGAGTGGAAAAGTTCTTTTAATTGGGGCAACTACTGAAAATCCGATTATGTCAATTGTTCCTGCTGTCCGCTCACGTTGTCAGATTTTTGAATTTGAGACTTTAGACGATAATGATATTAGTCAGGTTTTAATCCGAGCTTTACAAGAAGTATTCCATTTAGCTGAAAAACAAATAGATAAAGAGGCAATTAACATTATTGCTCGTTCAGCAGATGGAGATTTGCGTGTAGCATTAAATTTATTAGAGACTATTCATGCAGTTAATGGAGAAGAGATTTCAGTTAAAAATGTTAAGGAATTTATTAAAGGTCAACATTTTGCTTATGACAGAAAAGCAACTAAGCATTATGACTATTTAGCAGCTTATTCAGATTCAATGGCTGGGTTCGATACTGATGCAGCCTTGTATTATCTTACCGTCTTACTTAAAAACGGAGATCTACCGTCAGTAGTACGGCGTTTGCGAGAAATTCCATACACATACGTTGGCTTAGCCAATCCAGAACAAGTAACGCAAATAGTAGTTGCAGCTAATCAAGCAGAAAAAATAGGGATGCCAAAAGCAAAATATCCTTTGATGTTTGCAACTATGTTAATGTGTTTGTCCCCTAAGTCAGGTGCTTTTGATGAAATTTGGAAAAAGCTTGATAAAGATACTACTCATCCTAATGAGCATCCCATGCCACGTGGATTACGAGATATGCATTACAAACATTCAGAAGAAATAACTGGTGGTGGGTTAATAGACAATCCATTTACACAACCATTTCAAATTGCAAAACAAAATTACATGCCGAAAGGTCTTGAAGGTAAAAGATATTACTTTGCAAAAGATAATGTTAATGAGAAAAAGCTCGAACAACAATATTTGAAACTTCATAAATATATTTATGGTAAGGAATATGGAGAGTAGGTCATTTTAATAATTATGCTAAAATGAAGGTGAAAGAGAAAAGAAGGTGATATGATGAAAATAGATGTATTTGCACATATTTTAACACCTGATTTTTATCAGACTATGTTAAAAATCGATGCTACAATTCCACAAAAATATCCTTTTATAAAGATAGAAACTCTTGCTTGAGAGACAATAAGGAAGAGAGTGAGTATTATGACTGCAAATGAAAAAATTATCGCACTAATTAAGCCTGAATATTTAAATAAAATACCTAAAATATTTCGTAAACACGCAACTGAAAATACTTGTAAATTAATTGCGAGGGAGCATCCCGATTTATATAAAGCTTTTGAAGAAGAAACTAGTGCAGAAGAAAAAGAAGAAATGAAAAAAATAGTAAACGGTATTTTCGAAGAACGAATGAAAAAACATAAAATGTTGTAAAAGCAATCTTCAGCAATTCTTGCTGTTGATCGCTTTTTTTGTGCATAAAATAATAGTTCATATTTCTGTTCATCCTTACTAAGTGATACATTAAAAGTGAAAGAATATAGGTAGATTGGAGGATTTAATATGTATGATTTTGATCAAGAACCAGAGCGGCGACACTTATTTGACGAATCTTGACTAAATAGCTTTTTAAGTAAAATTTACGGTTATATGGCTCTTGCAGTTTTTGTATCTGCTCTGAGCGCTTACTTAACGATGACTGTATTTGCTAGACAAATGGTTTCTTTAATGGTTCATCATCCATGGACGATGTGGCTTTTATTATTAATTCCGATTGTTCTAATATTTGCAATTAATTTTCAAGCTACGAGAAATCCAGTAGCAAGTTTTATTTTATTGATGATTACAGAGATTGTTTATGGAGTAACTTTTGCTTTTATTGCAGGCACATATACTGGGCAAGATATTGCTTCTGCCTTTGTCGCATCTGCAACGATCTTCGTTGTAATGGCCATTTTAGGTACGGTTACTAAAAAGATTTGAGTAGGTGGGGCTCATATGCTTCGGCCGCATTAATTGGTTTAATTGTAGCGATGTTGATCAACATGTTTTTAAAGAGTTCAGCAGCTAATTACATCTTTTCATTCATCGCAGTTATTATCTTCACTGTTTTAACTGCTTGGGATGCACAAAGAATGAAGAACATCTATTTACAATTTGGCGGAGAAGTTTCTACAAATGTACTAGCTGTTATGGGAGCTCTTCAGTTATATCTAGACTTTGTTAACCTATTTTTGGCTCAAATGATAATAATAATTAAAAACAGTGTTTATTGCATTTTTAGACTTAGAATGAAGGAGAATGAGTAGAAAAGGGAGGACTTATAAATGACAGAAGTTCCAACAATTACATTAAATAATGGCAATAAAATGCTTTACTTGGTTTAGGCGTCTTCCAAATACCAGATCATGAAAAAGCAAGACAAACAGTTGAGATGGCGTTAGCTAATGATTATCGGATGATTGATACTGCGGAAGTATATGAAAATTAAATTGCTGTAGGTGAAGCAATTGCAGAAAGTGCAGTTAATAGAGATGATATCTTCTTGACTACAAAAATTTGGGTTTCAAACATGTCATTTGAAAAAGCTACTAAAGCAATTGATCATGACTTAAAATAATTAGGAACGGATTATTTAGACTTAGTATTACTCCACCAACCATATGGCGATACATTCGGTGCTTGGAACGCTTTAGCTGCTGCTAAGCGCGCTGGTAAAGTTCGTTCAATTGGTCTATCGAACTTTTATCCTGATCAATACATGAACTTAGAGCTTGCTCATGAAGATAAGCCAGCAATTAATCAAATTGAAATTAATCCATGGTTCCAACAAACTAACGATGTTAAATTCTTCCAAGGAAGAGATGTAGCTGTAGAAGCTTGGGCTAAATTTGCAGAAGGAAAACATGATATTTTCAATAACAAGACATTGAAAGAAATTGCTGAAGCTCACCACAAGACTACTGCTCAAGTTATTTTGCGTTGGCTTACCCAACAAGATATTGTTGTTATTCCAAAATCTGTTCATGAAAAACGTCAAAAAGAAAATCTTGATATTTTTGACTTTGAATTAACTAAGGATGAAATGGATAAGATTAAAGGATTAGATAAGGGCGTAAGTCAATTCTTTGACGCAGTAATTGATGATATTTTCGGCGAAAGTCTAAAGCAATTACGTGATTCAGAATAGCCAGTAATATTAATCTAATAGAAATAGATAGAAGTATTATTTATGTTTCTATCTATTTTTTATTCACTATAATTCCAATACCAAATATGATATTGTAAAGATATTAAAAGGCATAAGAAAGTAAGGTGTAAAAATGGAAGAAAATACTAAAAATATGCTAGCAGGATTACCTTATCGTCCAGGCACAGAAGAATTAAGAGAAATCTCAACAAAAGCGCATCGCTTAAGCCGTGACTATAATCAAACAGCAGATGAAGATAAGGAAGTAAGAAAAGCAATTATCGATAATTTATTTCCAGATCATGGAGAAGGAGTTTACCTTCAAGGACCAATTGAAGTAGATTACGGTAAATTTACAAAATTAGGTAAAAACTTTTATGCTAACTTTAATTTGACTATTTTAGATACTTGTCCAGTTACTATTGGAGACAATGTAATGTGTGGTCCCAATACTTCATTAGTAACGCCTCTGCATCCCTTATTGCCAGAGCAAAGAAATGCGCGTCTGCAAGCAGATGGTAAGATAGCAGATATCGAATATGGCGCACCAATTACAATTGGCGATAATTGCTGGTTAGCTAGTAATGTAACTGTTTGTCCGGGAGTAACGATTGGAAACAATTGCGTTATTGGTGCTGGCAGTGTAGTTACAAAAGATATTCCAGATAATTCTTTGGTTTTAGGTGTTCCAGGCCGAGTAGTTAGAAAAATCACTGAGAAAGACCGCCTAGATACTTATCCATATTAATTAGGTGCTAAAATCGCATCTTGCGAACATTTGTTCAAATGAAGTATAATACTTATGAAAAAAAGACTGTTGAGGATTTTACCTAAACAGTCTTTTGTTCTGATTATTTATTTTTAGCATTCTTTTTTAGCAATCCATGAGACTTTTTGTACCAATACCATAGGCCAAAAGGAACGATATTTTCTTCATGGTTAATTAGGCGCTTGATATTGGAGCGGTGTCTTACAAAGAGCAAGATCATCATAATTCCTGTAATAATTGTAAGAAAGATATCATGAAACCAGAAGGAACAAATGAAGATGATAACTATTGAAACCAAGCTTGATAAACTTACATAGGAGGTAATAAATAGCATTGGTAAAAATACTAAGGCACATAGTCCAAAGAACTTTAAATTGTAACCAAGAAAGACGCCGGCGCTAGTTGCTACCGCTTTTCCTCCCTTAAACTTTAGAAAGATGGAAAAAGTGTGGCCTAAAATGGCACAGACACCAGCAATTAGTAATAAATACTTTGGTCCCTTTAGATGGAAAATTAATGGTAAATCTGTTGCAAGTGTCCCTTTTAATACATCAATGACTAAAACTGCACTGCCTGCTACAGGTCCCATTACTCTAAATGAATTGGTTGTACCAATATTCCCTGATCCAAAGTTTCTTATATCTTCATGAAAAAATATCTTTCCGACTAACACACCTGTGGGAAGGGATCCAATCAAGTATGCTAAAATAAAAATTAGTAAATAATTCAACGTAGACATTCACTTTTCAACCCCATTTAAAATCTAAAGCTATTTTAACAAAGATTATAATAGCTGTGGGGTTGATTTTGATTGTCTGTTAAAAATGGAGGCATTTATTTGGCTAAAGCAAATAAAACTACCAGTTCATATGATGATTCTTCGATTCAGATTCTTCATGGGCTAGAGGCAGTAAGAAAACGTCCAGGAATGTATATCGGTTCAACTGATCGGCATGGGTTAAATCATTTGATTTATGAAATCGTCGATAATTCAGTTGACGAAGCAATGGCTGGTTATGGTCAAGAAATCAATGTAACTATTCATAAAGATAATTCAGTTACAGTTCAAGATTTTGGGCGTGGGATGCCAACAGGAATGCATGAATCAGGAATTCCAACTATTGAAGTTATTCTTACTGTGTTACATGCAGGTGGTAAGTTTACCGAAAAGAATTATCAAACTTCTGGTGGTTTACATGGAGTAGGTTCTTCTGTTGTAAATGCATTATCTTCTTACTTAAAAGTAAGAGTAGTCAGAGACGGTCAAGCATATGAAGAAGAATTTGAAAATGGTGGTCATCCAATTGGTACGCTTAAACATTTAGGCAAGACTAAAGATAAAAATGGTACTACTATTACTTTTAAACCAGATCCAACTATTTTTTCTACTACCACATATAATTACGAAACCATTCAAGAAAGAATTCGTGAGTCAGCTTTTCTATTAAAGGGTGTTAAGTTCACACTAACTGATGAACGAGAACCAGAACATCATGATGAGTTTCTATATGAAGATGGAATTAAGTCATTTGTATCTTATTTAAACGAAGACAAAGATACAATGGGAGATGTTTTTTACTTTTCTGGTAAACAAAATGGAATTGAAGTTGAATTTTCAGGCCAATACAATGATGGATATTCCGAAAACTTTGTTTCATTTGTAAATAATGTTCGTACAGCTGATGGTGGTAGTCATGAAGCTGGAGCACGTAGTGGTTTTACAAAGGCTTTTAATGATTACGCTAAAAAGCAAGGGTTATTAAAGAATAAGGATAAAGGTCTAGAAGGTAGCGATTATCGTGAAGGCTTAAGTGCAGTATTATCTGTTAAGATTCCAGAAGAATTACTAGAATTTGAAGGACAGACTAAAGGAAAACTTGGAACTCCGCAAGCTAGAAGTGTTGTAGACAGCATTGTTTATGAACAGCTTTCATACTATTTAATGGAAAACGGAGAATTTGCTCAAAGCTTAGTTCAGAAAGCACAAAAAGCAAGGGATGCACGTGAAGCTGCTAAAAAGGCCAGAGATGAAAGCAGAAGTGGCAAAAAGAGACGAAAGAAGGAGATTCTTTCAGGAAAATTAACCCCTGCTCAATCACGTAATCCAAAGAAAAATGAGTTATTCCTAGTCGAAGGGGACTCAGCTGGTGGTTCCGCAAAACAAGGAAGAGATAGAAAGTTCCAAGCTATTTTGCCATTACGAGGCAAGGTCTTAAATACGCAAAAAGCTAAGTTACAAGATATCTTTAAAAATGAAGAAATCAATACCATGATCCATACTATTGGTGCAGGGGTTGGATCAGATTTTCAGATTAAGGATGCAAATTACGATAAAATCATCATCATGACAGATGCGGATACTGATGGTGCCCATATTCAAATTTTGCTTTTAACTTTCTTTTACAGATATATGCGCCCAATGGTTGAAGCGGGTCGTGTGTATATTGCTCTGCCTCCTTTATACAAATTACAAAAAGGTAACGGAGCAAAAGCAAAAATTAAATATGCTTGGACTGATGAAGAATTGAGCGAAGACTCTAAAGACATGGGTAAGGGTTTTGCTTTGCAGCGTTTCAAAGGTTTAGGTGAAATGAATGCTGATCAATTATGGGAAACAACTATGAATCCTGAAACTCGTACCTTAATTAGAGTTAAGATTGACGATGCTCAACTTGCTGAAAAGCGTGTAACAACCTTAATGGGAGATAAAGTGGCTCCTAGAAGAAAATGGATTGATGAAAACGTTAAATTCCGTATGGGTGAAGACGGATCAATTCTAGAAACAAGTAGAGATTAAGAGGTTATATTTTTAAATGACACAAACAAATGAAAGAATTAGGGAATTACCTCTTGAAGAAGTTATGGGTGAAAGATTTGGACGATATTCAAAATATATTATCCAAGAACGTGCTCTCCCAGATATTCGAGATGGCTTAAAACCAGTTCAACGTCGTATTCTGTATGCGATGTATAAAGATAATAATACATATGATAAGCCTTATAAGAAGGCGGCAAAAGCTGTCGGTAATGTTATGGGTAACTTTCACCCTCATGGTGACAGTTCTATTTATGGGGCTTTGGTTCACTTATCGCAAGATTGGAAAATGCGTGAACCGTTAATTGAAATGCACGGTAATAATGGATCAATGGATGGGGATGGTCCAGCAGCCATGCGTTACACCGAATCTCGTTTAAGTAAAATTTCTAATTTACTTTTACAAGATATTGATAAAGAAACTGTTCAAATGATTTTGAACTTTGATGATACAGAGTATGAACCAACAGTTTTACCGGCTCACTTTCCTAACTTATTAGTTAATGGATCAACAGGTATCTCAGCTGGATATGCAACTGAAATTCCACCTCATAATCTTGCTGAAGTTATTGAAGCAGCTGTTTACCTACTAAAGCATCCTGATGCTACAACAGATGATTTGATGAAATTTGTTAAGGGACCTGATTTTCCAACAGGTGGCATTGTCCTAGGAACTAAGGGCATTAAAGAGGCCTATGAAACTGGTCGTGGAAGAATTCAAGTTAGGTCTAAGACTACAATTCAAGAAATTAAAGGACATCGTCAGCAAATCGTTGTAACCGAAGTACCTTTCGGCGTAAATAAAGCAATGATGGTTAAGAAAATTGACGAAATCCGTTTAAATAAGGAAATTGACGGTATTTCAGAAGTAAGAGATGAAACTGATCGTCACGGTCTTTCAATTGTAATCGAACTTAAAAAGGGTGCTGATAGTCAAAACATCTTGAACTATCTATTTAAAAACACTGACTTACAAGTTTCATACAATTTCAATATGGTTGCTATTGATCGTATGACTCCCGTACAAGTTGGATTAAAGCGTATTTTATCTTCCTACTTAGCACATAAAAAAGATGTTGTAACTAAGAGAACAGAATTTGATTTAAAGAAGGCTAAACAGCGTCTAGAAATAGTTGAAGGTCTTATTCATGCCTTAGATATTTTAGATCAAGTAATCAAAACTATTAGATCTTCTAAAGATAAAAAAGATGCTAAAAAGAATTTAATTGCTAAGTATGATTTCACTACTAATCAAGCGGAAGCTATAGTTTCTTTGCAGTTATACCGTTTAACTAATACTGATGTTAACCAACTTAAAAAGGAACAAGCAGATTTAAATAAAAAAATCGAAAAGTTCAATGAAATATTAAGTGATAATAAGGTTCTTGAAAGAGTTGTAGTTAAAGAATTAAATGCGGTAAAAAGAGAATTTGGTTCACCAAGAAGAACAGAAATTACTGCTAAAGCAGCTAAAATTGAAATTAATGAAAAAGCTCTAGTAGCTGATGAAGATGTACGAGTATTAGTAAGTAAAGACGGCTATTTGAAGCGGTCATCTCTCCGTTCATTTCAATCAACCGATGATGAAGATAATGGATTGCCTGCTGGTGATAAGATTGTGTTTGAAAAAACAATGTCTACCTTGGATAACCTTTATATTTTTACTAATAAAGGAAACCTAATTTATCGTCCAGTACATGAATTAATTGAAACAAAATGGAAAGAAACAGGTCAGCACCTGTCTCAAGAAATTGGTCTTGATAGTGATGAAGAAATTATTCGGGTGTTTGAAGTTAATGATTTAAAGGCCAATTTAAACTTTTTGATTGCTACTAACAATGGATATATTAAACAAGTTACATTGGCAGATTTACAACCTACTAGAACATATAAGTCTCGTGCAATTACTGCTATTAAGCTTAAGAGTAATGACAGTAAAGTTGTCCGTATTGATCAAGTGCAACCTGATAGTAAAGAAGAAATTACTCTAATTACTAATCAAGCATATGCAGTAAGATTTGATATTAGTGAGATACCTACATCTGGCTCAAAAGCAGTTGGTGTTAAATCCGTTAACCTTAAAGATGATGACTACATAGTAAATTATGTTTTAGCTGATCCTAAATATATTGATTTAATTAAGGTTGGAATCATCACTCAACGGGGAGCCTTTAAGCAACTCAAACTTAACCTTATAAATAAAGTTACGCGTGCAAAACGAGGTGTCCTTGTACTACGTGAACTTAAGACTAAGCCTCATCGAATTATGGCAATCAGTAGTTATGGTGAAAATCATATTCTCCATCTGAATACTTCTAGTAATCGTCATATTGAGCTTAATACTTCTGAATTCCCATTGGGCGATCGCTATTCAAATGGATCTTTTGTACTAGACCCAATGACAGATGGGACTCCTGTCTCATTAACGCTTGGTCAGCCAATCGCAGATGGAAGAGATAAAACTGAAGATTTATTTTAATTAGTTAAAAACTAAGGATAATGATTTAACTGTTATCCTTAGTTTTTTTATTAAAATAAGAATTATAGGAAAATAGTATGCATTTTATACAAAATTTTTTATTATTGGCACAGGCGTTATTATAAAAAGCGTGAGATGAATATTAAGCTTTAATAAAGGACTATCAGAAAATAATTAGTTGTATTTAAAAATCTTATTCATTAGCTATTATTTCAGATTTATATAAGAGGTATTCAATTATTAAAACAAATACTGATGCGGTTTTATCCGCGAAATCGTTACGTTACTTTCTTCAATTAATTGATAATATGAGTTATACGCAAGCAGCTCAAATTTTAGGTATTACTCAGCCGGTTTTAACGCAACAAATTAAAAAAACTTGAACGAGCAGTTGGGTCACCATTATTTGGCCAAATGGGCAAATAATTATATTTAGCTGATGCTGGCCTAAAGATGGAAGAGGCAGCAAAAGCACTATTTTCAAGAGTTAATAATGCTGTAGACAGTATTCAGCAATACACTAAATCAGATACCGGAACTATTTCTTTAGGAATATTATCTACTATTTAAGCAAGAGTAATTGATCAATTCTTAGTTAAATTCAACCATAAATATCCTGATATAACATTACATGTGGGTTTCTAATAATAGGACAGAGCTTTGGGATAGACTAGATAATAATCAATTAGATTTAGCAGTTCTTTACATGCCAGATCATAATTCAACTGTGAAGAACATGAAACAGTATATGGCAAAACAAATTAGTGAGTTTCCAAATAATGAACTAAATACTACGGTAACCTTTACTGCTTCGTATCAATTAATCAAATTTGCTGAACAAACTGACTATAATACCTATGTCTCCAAGAGTTTTTATAAGGCACACAAGGCTGAAATTGCATTATCTCCAGTAAAGACAAAGAGTGAGACAAACTTTGAAAGCTGTTTTATTTATCGTAAAAATAAGAGTGAAATACCTAGACTAGTCAATTTCCTAAAAGAGTGGGATAAGTTTATTGAAGAGAAAGATTATGATAGTAGACTAGAGGATATTAAAGTTAATATTTAGTTTTAAGGCATTCTTTTTATAGCAAAAGGATGCCTTTTTAATGCGTGATAGATTTGCTTAAGTTTAACTTTTAATCTAAAATAATTAGGTAGATATAATTTTAAAGGAGCTCTATATAATGGCAAAAGAATTGATTTTTGGTCACCAAAATCCTGATACAGATGCAATCGGAACAGCAATTGCATACTCATACTTACAAAATAAGTTAGGTTACGATACCGAAGCTGTTGCTTTAGGTGAAGCTAATGATGAAACTAAGTATGCTTTAAATAAGTTTGGTTTTACTGCACCTCGTGTTATTAAAACTGCTTCAAATGAAGTTGATGCAGTAATGCTTGTTGACCATAACGAACCTCAACAAAGTGTTTCTGACATTGATAAGGTTAAAGTAACTCATGTAGTTGATCACCACCGTATTATGAACTTCAATACTGCTGATCCTTTATACTACCGTGCAGCTCCAGTTGGTTGTACCAGTACCATTATGTGGCAAATGTACAACGAAAAAGAAATTGAAATTCCACAAGATATTGCAGGAATTATGCTTTCAGCTATTATCTCAGATACTTTACTCTTAAAGTCACCAACTACTACTGACCAAGATAAAGAAGCTGTTGTATCTTTAGCAAATATTGCTGGTGTTGACTACAAAGAATACGGTCTTAAGATGCTTAAAGCTGGTACTAATATTGCTGACAAGTCAGAAGAAGACCTAATTGATTTAGATGCTAAGAGTTTTGAATTAAACGGTAGCAACGTTCGTGTAGCACAAATTAACGTTGTTGATTTACCAGAAGCCTTAGAACGTAAAGACGCTTTCTTAAAGGCTATGGATGAAGCTTCTAAGCGTGAAGGTTACGATATGTTTATGCTTTTAATTACCAACATTCTTGACTCAGATTCAGAAGCTTTAGTAGTAGGTAGTGATGAATCAAAAGCTAAATTTGAAAAAGCATTTAACGCTAAATTATCAGATTCAGAAGTTAAATTACCAGGCGTTGTTTCAAGAAAGAAACAAGTTGTTCCTCCATTAACTAACGCTTTTGAAGCTTAATTATTTGGTTTAATTTAGAAAAAGACAGGTATGATCCTTTCATACTTGTTTTTTTATTTAGTAGAGGAAAATGAAATCATCAATAGAAGTACTAAATAATGTTTTTGGTTATACAACTTTTCGTCCTGGACAAGAGCGAGTTATTGAGCAAGTTCTTAAAGGAAGAAATGTTTTAGCTGTAATGCCAACTGGAGCAGGAAAGTCAATGTGTTATCAGATACCAGCATTGGTTAACCCTGGTGTAACATTGGTAATATCTCCTTTAATTTCCTTAATGAAGGATCAGATAGACTCTCTAAAACAAAATGGCATTAATGCTGCTGCCTTAAATTCAGCAACTCCTCAAGAAGAAGTAAATCCAATCTTGAGACAAGCCTATGAAGGGAAAATAAAACTTTTATACATAACTCCTGAGCGGTTAGCAATGGATTATTTTCGCTATCAATTAAACTTTTTGGATATTTCTTTAGTTGCAGTAGATGAAGCCCACTGTATTTCTCAATGGGGACATGACTTTAGACCTGCGTACCGCCAAATTATGGAGGGAGTAAAGTCAATTAAAAGCCAGCCTAATATTTTAGCTTTAACAGCAACGGCAACCCCTTCAGTGCAGAAAGATATTGCAGATCAATTAAAGATTCCGGCTGAAAATTATGTTATTACTTCGTTTGCAAGACCAAATTTGAGCTTCAAGGTAGTAGATAATCCTAAAAATACTAACTTATATCTTTTAGATTATATTAAAAAGCATCCCAATCAATCAGGGATTGTGTATGCGAGTACAAGAAAAAATGTTGAAGAGTTGACTGACTATTTAGCTCAAAATGGAATTTTAACAGCGAGTTATCATGCTGGGCTATCTAATAAAGAAAGAGCTGATGTACAAGATGCCTTTCAATTCGATAAGGTACAAGTGATTGTTGCAACAAATGCCTTTGGTATGGGAATTGATAAAAGAAATGTTCGATTTGTAATTCACGCTAATAGTACTCCAAATTTAGAATCATATTATCAAGAAGCCGGGAGAGCAGGCAGAGACGGAGAACCATGTGAAGGAATATTAATTTATCATCCGAAAGATATTAGACTATATCGTTGGTTTATTGAACAATCTGATTTAGATGATGAATACCAAAAAATTCAATATCAGAAATTAGCTGCAATTACTAAGTACGTCAATACAACGGAATGTTTACAACAATTTATCGTCAGATATTTTGGTCAGACTTGCTCTCCATGTGGCAAATGTTCTAATTGTTTGGGAACATTTATTGAAAAAGATATTACTGCAGAAAGCAAAAAAATTATTTCAACAATTTATGAACTTGATGGACGCTTTGGCAAAAATGTAGTTGCCGATGTAGTTACAGGTGCCAATAATCAGCGCATGCGAGAAATTCGGGCATCTAATTTTAAAAATTATGGTAGTTTGAAGTTAGGGAAGAGGGTTGCCTTAGACTTAATTAATTATCTAATCAGTCATAACTACTTGGAGTTAACGGATACTCAATATCCTGTAGTTCATGTAACTAATTTAGGATGGGACGTTTTAGATGATAAAAAGCAAGTAAGTCAAAAAATTTCAAAAAATATCATAAAATCAATACAACTTACTAATCAAATTTCAGAAAAGGAAAATAACCTATTCTTGCGTTTAAAGGAAACACGCTTAGAGTTAGCTAAAGAGCAGGGAATACCAGCATTTTATATTTTCTCTGATAAATCATTAAGAGATATGGCACTTCAAAAACCTAAAACAAAAACAGACTTTTTGAATATTTCAGGTGTTGGTCAAGCAAAATTAAAAGCATATGGGCAAATTATGCTTGATACTATTAGGAAATATTTGAAAGAAGAAATAGATTAATGAAGTGTCTAGTAATAAATAGTAGAATAGACTAGAACAGATTAAAAATAGGAGGACTAAAATGGAATATCCACAATTAGACCTGGAAAATGTAAAAGGTCCAAAAGCAGTAATTAAAACTAATCATGGAGATATTAAAGTTCAATTATTTGAAAAAGATGCTCCAATGACTGTAGAAAATTTCGTTCGTTTAGCTAAAAAGGGTTACTATGATAATACTACTTTTCATCGTGTAATTAGTGACTTTATGATCCAAGGTGGTGATCCAAAGGGTGACGGTACTGGCGGTGAAAGTATCTGGGGACATCCTTTTGAAGATGAGTTTTCAAATAAACTCTTTAACTTACGTGGTGCACTTTCCATGGCTAATTCTGGTCCTAATACTAATGGTAGTCAATTCTTTATTGTTCAAAATAAGAATGTGCCTAAACGAATGATTAAGGAAATGGATGCAGCTGGCTATCCAAAAGAAATTGTAAAAGCATATAAACAGGGTGGAACCCCATGGTTAGATGGTCGTCATACAGTTTTTGGTCAAGTAATTGATGGTATGGATGTCGTTGATGAAATTGCAAAGGTTCCACGGGATAAGGCAAATGATAAGCCTAAAGAAGATGTAATTATTAAGAACATTCAGATTGAAGATTAATTCAGTTAAAAACATGGTCTACCTTGATCATGTTTTTAATTTGGGCTTATAACATAGGGGTTTAAATATGAATATATTTACTAATGATAAGTATCGGCCATCAGAATCACGTATTTTAGCTACATCCTTAACTTTTTCAGCTGGTTTTATTGATGCTTATACTTATATTCAACGAGGACATACTTTATCTGCAGGTCAAACAGGAAATATTATCTTCTTTGCTTCAGCATTTGCTGATCACAATATAGCTGGTATGTTAAATAGAGCAACTACATTTATTGCATTTACTTTAGGGTTATTACTGGTAGGTCTTTTTCATAAATACGTTAAAAGTAATTATTGGCGGGTATTTTGTCTATTTCCAATTTTACTTATTTGCTTAGGAGTAGGCTTTGTTCCTAAAACTGTCCCGAATTATTATGTCGTGCCCGTAATTGCCTTTGGACTGGCTGTTCAAAATGCTTCCTTTAGTAAGATCGAAGGTATGGGGTATAATAATGCATTTACAACTGGTAATTTAAAAAAATCTGTCGTTGCCTGGAGTGCATATTTCTTTGGTGAAGATAAATCTCAGCATAATGCAGCTGTTAACTATATGTTTTTAGTTATTGCTTTTGCACTTGGTGCTATTGTGTCAGCATTACTTCAAAAAGTATTTTTCTTAAAAACTATATGGTTTGCAGTATTACTTCTGGGAACTATTAATGTTGTTTATACAATTTCATTAAGTAAACGGAAAAAATTAAATTTTAAAAATGACTAGTCGTTAAAATTTTTAGTACATGTTTAAAAATCTCACTAGATTGAACCATTGAATCCGCAGTTCTATCTAGTGAGATTTTTTATTTAGAAAAAATAAGTGGTAAGAATTAGAGAAAAGGAGCTAATAAATCATAAAAGCATAAATTCGTATAATATATATTATGTAAAGTAGCATATAAAAAGTATAGAATATATCAAAAGTACCTTGTTCATATGAATTATGTTTTAGGCAGTTAAATCTTTATCAACATATCTAAAATAATTTTTCTGAGTTAATTAGATTCTTACCGACTAAAAAATATAAGTTAAGGATTTTTATTTTGAATCTTCATTGTAAGCTTAAATAAAAATTTTTATAGCTATGTCTATCTCTTATCTATAACTTTGTGATGCTGTGACGGCCATTCTATGGCTTTTAAAATAATTATTGGTTAGCAGTTAATCATTTGATTTAAATTTTCTGCTATATGTTCTATGCTAAATGTTTGATATTGCTAGAGCTTATTTGTGGATTTAAGCTAGTTGTACAAGTAATAAGTATTCTCAGATAAAAGCTTAGATAGGATAAGTATTTTATCTTGAACTTATGATATTTTGAAAATAATTGAAATATAAGAGATTGCTAGATTTCATAGTTCTTACTGAATATGATCATGGTAATACATAGAGTAATAAATTAGGACAATATTACTCCTAGCTGGGGCAATAATACATGATTTTTCATTAAAATCACCTTTCATTAAAACAATAATTTTAATGAAAGGTGTAGATGTATATCCTATAAAATATAGCTTTTTTAATTCATTCAAATTGATCTATTTTTTCTTTTAAAGTTAACTTTAAAAATTTGTTTTGCTCCCAACAGCTACAAATTTATTTTAACCATATGTAATTCAGTCCAATATTTTAAATATTTTACTATATCATTTTTGAACTAATACTTTTATTCTCCTTTAATACCCTTTATTCAGCTTATGTTTATCTCCTATTTAATCTTAAATTCTCATACATTATAGTTAATTTTATTATTCATGCTTTGAAACTACGCTTATTTACAGCAATAATTGCTTTTTACTTAATGATTTTTCTTAAATTACCTTTATTTATACTAAAAATCTGTTCTTTTTGGATTAATTTATTGTTCGGATCTTATTAGTTGTAAATTGATCTAAATTCTATACGCTTTATAACTAATTACCAGCCTTTTCCATAGTATACTAGCTTGTCTCCCCTCTTTCCGGCTAGGGGACAGTAACAAAACTTTTTTTAGGTCAATAAATAAGATATAATATTATACAAACCTACGTTCGAGGAGACTATAATTTGGAAACTAATAAATACTTAGAACTTATTAAGCAAGAATTGGCTAATATGCCAGATTTTGTAAAGGAATACAATCTAGGAACTTCTCATTCATTAACTACAACCTATCAATATTTAACTGAAATTCGACGTTTTTTCGACTGGCTAAGACAAAATAATATTGCTTCGGTTTCTTCTAATAAAGAAATTGAAGTAACGACGTTGGAAAATCTACAAAGAAATGATGTTATGCTATACATTCATCATCTTAAACATACTAAAAACCAACAAGGTCGCTTAAATTCGCCAACTACCATTAATCGTTCTATTAATGCTCTACGCTCCCTCTATAAGTTCTTAACGATTACTTCTGACAATAATCATGGTGAACCATATTTTGATCGTAATGTCATGCTAAAGATTAACTCATTAAATGATACTAAAACCTTAAATTATAGAGCTCATGTTTTAGAGTCACATATGTATATGGGAGATTTAAAATACCAATTTTTAGATTTTATTGAAAATGAATATGTACATAAATGTAATAAGCAGTCCCTACCTGCCTTTAAAAAGAATCACGAGCGAGATATGGCGATTATTGCATTAATTTTAGGAACTGGAATTAGAGTTTCTGAATGTGTTGGCGTAAATATGCGTAATATTAATTTAAAAGATGCTATGCTGGATGTTACACGTAAAGGTGGTCAAAAAGATAGTGTTCCTATTGCCGCATGGACGATTCCTTATTTAAAGAAATATAGGGAAATACGTGCCGATCGGTATCATGCTGAAAAAGAAAATACTGCTTTCTTTTTAACTAGATGGCATGGAAAGACTAAAAGGATAACCACTAATGCAGTTGAGAAAATGGTTAACAAGTATTCTGCAGCTTTTGGGAAACCTCTTACTCCCCATAAATTACGCCATACGCTAGCTAGTGAACTTTATGAAGTAACTAAGGATCAAGTGCTAGTAGCACAGCAATTGGGTCAGAAAGGAACAACAGCTACTGATTTATATACTCATGTAGATCAAAAAAAACAAAAAGCGGCACTAAATAAAATAAATAGATATAAATCTTCTGATTAATTCAACTCTAATCTTATTATTTAGCCTATAATAAAAGTGTATACTTTATGTAAAAAGGAAGGAACACTTCATGGAATTAAGAGTTTTAAGATATTTTCTTGCGGTTTGTGAAGCAAAAAATATATCAAAGGCAGCTGAAGCTCTTCATATTAGTCAACCATCGCTTTCACGCCAATTGAAAAATTTAGAGGCTGAACTTGGCGTAACGTTGTTTTATCGTGGACATCAGGAAATTACTCTTACTCAAGAAGGATATTATCTTCAGGAACATGCAGAAGAAATAATTTCTTTGACCAATAAAACACAACAAAATCTAAAACGCTCTCAAATTATATCTGGTGAATTATACATCGGAGCAGGCGAAAGTATTGCAATTAAACGTGTAATGGATATTATACATCGAATTTTACAGAACTATCCTCAAGTAAAAATTCACTTCTTTAATGGAAATTCATCCATGATTGAAAGCAAGCTTGAGCGTGGAATATTAGACTTTGGAATTACAATGGGCCAATATGATACTACTCAAAATTTTAATATTCTGACCCTTCCTGAAATTAATGAATATGGTGTGATTGTAAGTAAAAATCACCCATTAGCTGATCATTCCTGTGTTACTGCCGAAGATTTACAAAATTATCCTATCATTATGTCGAAACATACGGCTGATTCTGATAACTTTAGAGATTGGTATACTGAGCCACAAAAGTTAAATATCGTGGCTACATTTAACTTACCTGATAATTTGCAGTATCTCATAGACAAGGGACCTTATTGCCTATTGATATATAAAGATTTGCTTCCTTTAGATAAGAGTAACTTATGCTTTTTACCACTTGAGCCTAAAATTATTGACCATAATCGTTTGATTTGGAGTTCAAGAAATCAACTATCAAATGTTGCAAGTCTATTTCTTAAACTGATACGAGATTCTATAAAAAGTAAAAATTAATTTATATATAAAAAAAACGATTTGAAGATCTAAAAAAGATTTTCAAATCGTTTTTTAATTAATGACTGTGCTGACTAGCAGCAGATTGTTGGTTGTTTTGTGCCTGTCCTTGATTATTGTGGTTCGTATCTGAGCTGTTGTTACTATTATTGGTTTGTGATTGTTGACTAGATTCTTTATTGTCAGAGGATTGCGTTGATGTACTACTTTGACTTTGAGAATGTTGACCTTCATCATTATGTTCTTCTGATTTGCTACTTTGTGATGAACTGGATTGTTGGCTACTGCTTGAAGAACTTTCACTTGATTGACTAGACTGAGTATTTGAATTTCCAGAACCAATATCAATATCAAAACTATCATCGGCTTTTGGATGGTATACTCTATGATTCTTCTTTGTTGCTGTCTTAGCTCTCAATGCTTTTGGAGTACTTACCTTAATTGCATTGATTTCTGTATATGTCCCCTCTTGAGAAATATCGTATCCAGCATAAGCAAAACGCAAGTAGAATGAAAAGCTCGTCAAGACTAAGTGGCCGCCCTTTTCTTTTAAGGTATATTCAACCTTTAACTTTTTAAGGGCTCCCTCATTGTCTAATCCAGATGCATTACCTTTAAGCTTTTTAATTAGCTTACTGTGGGTCTTATTCCAGAACTTTAGACTATTACCACTGTAGCTAACGCGATAGATAGAACCAGATTTCTTAAGTTTCATATCGCCTTTAATTGCTTTACTTCCGCTTAAAATAATTGCTGGGTCGAATTGGCTAACTACTTTATTAGGAGTCATAGTAGAAGAAGCTTTCCACTTTGGACTACCAGTATTATCCCACATTTTTTGATATACTTTGTCTTCATTTAGCCACATAGATGTCTTATCAACTTTAGCTTGTGCCTTAAGTGGATCATTTTGATATTCCCCAGTCCAAGTTCTTGTAGCTTGAATTCCGGGTGAATTCTTTACATTAAATTTATAGCTTTTGAAATCGGTATTGAGTGCTTCTGCAATAATTTCTTTGTCACTACTATTACTTGTAGCAGAATTAACAGCGGTAGGACTACTATTTTTAATAGCAGTTGTGTTCATAGCTAATATAACTTGAAAAACGATTACCAGTCCTAGACCAATACCAGCGACTAGCCCTAATATTTTTAAAAACTTATTTTTCATTTAATCACTCTCGTTTTAAGTTCATATAATTTACTTTATTAAAAAAATAGGAAAGCAACTTTAGCTCTCCTATTTTTGATATGATTATTTTTTACTAAAGTCCATTTTATCTATGTCTGCCATCCAAGTAATACCAAGAGATTTTTCTCCTAAATAGGTAGCAATTACGGAACTAAAATTGAACATTTTAATGGTCATATTAGGGAAAGCAGCTTGAAAATCATTTTTAACCTTAGTAGCCTGCTCTAAATCATTAGAATTATAAACTGCTAATGACAATTTATCCTTAATAGGCGAATTATTAATTCGCTCAATAGTGATATTTTCAGCCTTCTTAACAGCTCTCTTCATGGAACGAACTTTATCAAAACTTACGATTTGATAATCATCCTTTTTAAATGTTAAAAGTGGCTTAATTTGAAGCATAGTACCAATAAAAGCACTCGCATTACTCAAACGGCCGCCGCGCACTAAGTTATTTAAATCATCTACAACGAAAAGAACATCAATTGTATCTCTAATTTCGTCTAACTTAGCTAGAATTTCTTTAGGTTCCCAACCATTTTTAATCATTTTAGCAGCTGCTAGCACTAGATTTCCCATTGAACGAACAGTCATTGCTGGATCATAAGGATAAAGATTAAATTCAGGATGATTATGAGCTAAAGTAACTAAACTGTTATAAAAGCCAGAAATACCAGATGTTAAGGGAATAGCAATAATAGCTTCATAACCTTCATTTTTCAATTTTTGGCATAATTCAAGCATAGTACCCGGACTAGGCTGCGAAGTCTTAGGAAAAGGTGCTCCATCGCGTTCTAGCTCAAAAAGCTTCTCTGCAGTAATATCTACCCCATCCATGTATTGATTATCTCCAATAATAACCGGAATAGGTACTACTGTAATATCATTGGCCTTGGCTTCTTCTGGGCTTATATCACTAGTACTATCTGTAATGAGTGCTATCTTCACGTGTGAAAACCTACCTTAAAATTAAAATGGCAGCATTAAGTTGCATGCTGCAATACTACTTATCAAACTGAAATTATATCATAAAATCCGATGTTTTTTAAACATAATCGATGATTTATACTTTATCTGTTACAAGATTGTTAACAATAATTTGTAATTTACTATCAAAATCCTGTATTTTTTCTTCACTCCAACTAGAAAAAATTTGTGCTTCAATTTGAGAAAGAACTTTTTTTAATTCTTGGGCTTTAGCTAATCCCTCATTGTTTAAATTTAAATATTTGCTAGAATCCTTCTTTGAACGTTCTACTTTAATTAAAGAAGCAGTTTTTTTCTGCTTGATTTGTCTACTTAGGGTCGAAAGAGATATACTTAATGCCTGTGCTAATTCTCCCATCGTCAAAGTTTCGTTCTGATGATGATCAAAGAATAGTAATAAGCGAGTTTGAGAGAGGTTTAATCCACACTTTTTATTAATCACTCGCTTAATATTCTCACTAACGCTATTAAATATTAAGACATTCATTTTATTTACCACCTATACTTAATTGTCCCATTTTTTCTAATCAACAATAATTCTAAGACATAATTTAATTTTTCACAAGATTCGTGAAAAATTAACAATATTCGTGAAAAAATCACATGTTTATTTAACAAGGAAATTCAAGGGATTAAATAGTATAATTAAATATGCTGTTTTAAAGGAGGATATTTATGGCTTTTGATGGTTTATTTATTCATAGTCTTCTGCAAGATCTCTCCCCTACTCTGGTTGGAGGAAAACTTACTAAAATATACCAACCATTTGAACAAGATTTAGTTTTAAATTTTAGGAAAGATCGAAAGAATCAGCGGTTGCTGATTTCTGCTAATGCTCAAAATCCACGCTTTTATATTACAAATGATACAATTGCAAATCCTGACGTTGCTCCTACTTTTGTCATGGTTTTGCGGAAATATTTAGAAGGATCAGTTCTTCGAAAAATCGAACAAATCGGTGTTGAGAGAATAGTTAATTTTCATTTTTCTAATCGAAATGAATTAGGAGATGAAATGCAACTTATTTTATCAGTAGAATTGATGGGCCGACACAGTAATGTGATTTTATATAATGCAGATGATAATAAAATTATTGATTTGCTTAAAAGAATCAATCCTGATGAAAACCGCGCTCGCTTATTACTTCCACATGCCCCTTATGAACTCCCTCCTCTTCTTCCAGGAATCAATGGCTTCGATTTTTCTGCTGACAGCTTCAATGACTTAAAGGAAAAGTATCCTGAACCAGCAGATTTTGTAAGACAATTTAATGGTTTAGACGGAGACGATAAAAAAGAATTTACTGGTTACTTAGAAGACGATTTTTCATATAGTTCTTTACAGACATTTTTTAATCAATTTAATAGACCAAAAGGATATGTATTACAAACCATTAAGCATAAGGATCGTGTATATACTTACCTTCCCTATCATCTTGAATTAAATTTGATTTATTCTAATGACGATGTCAATAAAACATTAGACGAGTTTTATCGTGATCAGGCTAATCGTGAATGGGTAAAGCAAAAATCTAAAAGAATTGAAAATATTGTTAATAATGAGCTTAAAAAACTTAAAAAGAAGATTATTAAGCTACGTAAGCAACTAGATCAAGCCGAGAATTCTGAAGAATATCGAATTAAGGGTGAATTGCTTAATGCTTATCTTCATGAAGTAAAGGCTGGGATGACAAGTATTGATCTACCAAATTATTATGAAAATAATAAGCCCTTAAAAATAAAACTTGATCCCGCACTTTCACCTGCTAGAAATGCACAAAAATACTTTACTCGTTATCAAAAATTACGTAATTCAATTAAACATGTTAATGAACAAATTAAACTAGCAAATGAGAATTTAGATTACTTTGATTCTATCCAAACTGCAATTGATAACGCTGATCCACAAGATATTGATGCAATTAGCGATGAATTAATTAATCAAGGCTATCTAAAAGAACAAAATCATAATCATCGCCGTAAGAAAAAGATTAGCGAAAAAAATTTGAATACTTTTAAACTAAGTGATGGTAAAAAAGTATTAGTTGGTAAAAATAATTATCAAAATGATTGGCTAACTTTAAAAAAGGCAGACAAACGTGATTACTGGTTCCATGTCAAAAATATGCCTGGCTCTCATGTCATTTTGCAGGACAATGATCCAAGTGATGAAGATATCAAAGAAGCAGCTGAAATTGCTGCCTATTTCTCTAAAGGAAAGAATTCTAGTCACGTCCCAGTTGATTATGTGCAAGTTAAAAGAATTAAAAAACCTAATGGTGCTAAGCCTGGTTTTGTCATTTATACTGGTCAGAATTCAATCGAAGTTACTCCCAATGAAAAAGATATTTTAGAAAAAAGAATATAGAAAAAAGCGTTCATATCAAAATGAGCGCTTTTTATATATTCTATAAATTTACATAATAAATAATATTTAATTTTACAAAGGTTGAGTAGTCATTGCTAAAGTTTCAAGTACTATTAAAACATCTTGCGCTGATTGTAAACTAGAAAAAACAGGAATATGTGTGCTTAAAGCTGCATCTTTAATCATAATTGCATCATGACTAGCAGAGTCGGATAAACTGGTTACATTGATTACTAGATTAATTCGGTGCTGCTTTATTTTTTCAAGTAAGCTATTACTTCCCTCTTGAACTTTTTCAATAATTCCTGTTGTTATTCCCTCTTCAGCTAATACATTTGCAGTACCTTCAGTTGCTAACAGTTTAAAACCTAACTGATGGAAGCGGACAGCTATTTTAATTGCACTATGTTTTTCAGAATCTTTAACCGAAATAAAGACAGTACCATATGTTGAAATCATTAAATCACTGCCTTCATATCCTTTAAACAATGCAGTTGGCAAATGCTTGGCTCGGCCCATCACACTACCAGAGGTCTTCATCTTAGAATCAAAGGTATTTTCACTACTATATGATAAATAAGAAAAGACTGGCATTTTAACGTGAATCAAGTCATTTGATGGCCAAATATCGCTTGGAAGATCTAATTCAGACAATGTACTTCCTAACAAAACTTTCATTGTTATAGCTGTAATATCTTTTTTTAGTGCTTTAGTTAGAAAAGCTACATTGTGTCCAGAGTAACTTTTAATTTGTAATAAATAGATTTGATCATTAGCTAGTAAAAAGTGTAAGTTAACTGGTCCTCTTAAATTAAGTTTAGTGGCAATACTAATTGCACTATCACGTAATCTACGCTGATCATTAGTTGATAGATTTTGTGGACGATAGACAGCTATGGAGTCACTGGCATGTGAACCGGTTTGTTCAAAGTGTTCAATAATTCCGGGAATAGTAACATTTTTACCATCAGAAATAGCAGTCACTTCATACTTTTTGCCTTCAATAAACTTCGAAACATTCATATGCTCTAATGAATTTTCAGCAATATATCTTTGTAAAGCTGGTAAATCAAAGACAACAGCAGATTTTTGCTTCTTACCGTTACTTGTACCACCAATTAAAGCTGGAAAGCCATTTCTTTTAACAAAAGCTAAAATGCTTTCTTCATTATCGCATTGAAGAGCTGGGACTGGATTAACGCCAGCCTGATATACTTCATCTGCATGATCTTCCCTTAGAATTTCCTTCAAATTAGGCTGACCTAAAATTGTTAGACCATGTTCTAAGAGTGAACTGCGATACTCATTAATCTGTTTGCCAGAAAATTGCGTTACCACTTCTTTGATATTTTCTTTCCATGCAACTTCAAGAATATTTTCTAAAGTAATTGGTTCAAAGTAAATTCGATCGCATACATCATAAGCTGCACTCACACTTTCTGGATTATTACTAATAATCACCGGGCTAATTCCTTGCTCTTTTAAGGTCTTAGCAGCATGGTAGAGCATATAATCAAACTCACCAGTTAGAGATACTTGAAATGGTTTTAATCCTAAAAGAAGGCATTTTTTCGAATTAGATAGCGGTATTATTTCATCTTCAATTCCATAACTACTGTAAACAGCTTGAATATTAGGATGGATTAACCCAGCTGTTCCATCAATTTCAATATAGCTAGGCTTAATTGACCATTTTTTACATAAATCAGCAATTGATTTTTCATCTTGCTGCGTAATTTCAGCAATTAATCGATTAGAAAAACCATTTTTCTTTACTTTCAGCATTAAATCAGCCGTAAGTTCATCATTACGTAATTTCTTTAATAAAATCAAAATATGATTAAACTTCTGCAAAAATACTAAATGAATATGTAAAAGCTGGTGAAGAGTATGGTAATTAATTCCCTTTGCTATCGCAGCCAATAGTGTAATTAGGTGTATTTCATTAGGCTTTGCTAGATCTTGCAATAATTCTTTTTCGCTTTTTTTATATTCCTTTTTAAAGGTCTTAACATTATTAGAAAAACCAGTAGTTGACTGGAGAGCCTTTAAAAATGCACTTTCAAAGTTACGACCAATTCCTAAAGCTTGGCCTCCGGAAGTGGTTTTATTATTAAGAGTGTAGTGATTATAACCAGCTTCTGTGAAAGACCAATAAGGTAATTTTACAAAGCAAGCATCTTGAACAGGATCAACAGCGGCAGAAATTCCAGATTGTGGATCAGTGATTTCATTTAAATTATAGCCAAGTGCAATTTTGGCCGTTACATATCCAATAGAATATACGCCACTTCTATAAGAAAGCAAACTACTCTGAGTCAAACGTGGCTTAATACTTAATACTTTAAAATTAAAGTCTTCCCCACTTTGCTTAACAGCAAAATGAATACTTAAAGCTCCATGTAAATTAAGACAATTAGCAATCTTTCGACAGCAATTTCTTAAGCGTTGAATTTGATTATTATTTCTAGTTAAAATCGGCGTTACTAATAAAGAATCTGAAGAGTTAATACCAACTGGTTCTAAACTACCAATATTTCCTACAAATACAAAATTTCCATTATTATCCCGAACAATATCAAAAATTAATTCTTCCCAATTCGATAAATCTTCAGTTAAACGATAATCTTTCCAATTAAAATGATCATCGGCTTCTCCGTCTAAGAAGTATTGCTCTAATTGACTTAGATTTTCTAAAGAGATCATGCTATCGGGGCGATAATGCTGCTTTTTTGATAAAAGCAAAGGAAAATGAGCATGTTCAATTACCCGCCTTAAGTCCTCCTCTTTTTCTAATAGCCATTGATTGGCCACCGCAATCTTATTTGCTTTAAGAAAACTATAGAAATTATGAGGATCTGATAGACTCAATGCCAAGCTGTTAATAGTTAGTAACTCAATATTCATTTGAGTCAAGATGCCCGACTCTAATAATTCACTGGTAAGTTTTAAAGCTGGCTTACCCCCAAAAGCCGGAATAATAGCATCCGGCTTCTCCATCCGAATAATTCGCTTCACAAAAGGCAACGTCATTGGTTCAAGATATACATTTACATTAGGATGCGGATCTGTTGTGACTGTTGCAGGATTAGGATTAATCAATACAACTTGTACGTTACTTTCTTCAAAAGCTGTTAATGCTTGTTTAGCAAGAATATCAAGCTCTGATACTTCTCCAACAATACTTGGCCCCGCTCCAATAACAAGAACTTTATTAATTTCATTATGTAAAGGCATAGTCTACTCCATCATATTTAAAAACTGATCATAAATGCTGGCTGCATCAAAATTACCTGGTGAGCCTTCTGGATTAAAGGCAGTTGCTAAAACTTTATCTTCTTTGATACTGTAGCCTGCTAATAACTCCGACCTTAAATCAAAATATTTACGTGAAAGATTCAAAGATAAACTATCAGGTACTACTAATTGATCAATATTCATTGCAGTTTGCCAAATTCGATTATTAGTTTGTTCAATAACTGGAAAATTGCTGCCATTATAGGCTGGAATTAAGTCCAAGAGTTCCAGGTTTAAATAATTACTAATTGCCAAAAAGCCTAAGCCAATTCCTAAAATAGGCAATTTTCCGTAAAACTTATCAAATACTGGTTTTAAAAATGGTGCAACTTCTTCTACTCTACTTGGTCCATTAGAAATAACAATTGCATCCGCTCGAAGATTAATAATATCGTAAATTGATGCATTGTATGGTAAAACCACATTATTAATTTTCCGTAAAGAAAGGGAACGCAGTAATGAATGCTTTAAACCAAGATCAATGACAGCTACAGTTTTTCCAATATTTGGGGCAGCATAAGGATGCGTTGTAGATATTTGTGCCGTTTTATTTTTTGGTAAAACTAGGGCCTTGATTTGATCGAAAGCATGTGCATCATCTGTATCCATAATAGACGCTTTAATAACTCGCTTATTCTTCAATTTTTGAACTAGAGCGCGGGTATCAACACCGTAGATTGCCGGAATTCTTTTCTCGTTTAGAAAATCATTTAAATCTTGAAAAGTTGGATTGGCAGAAATATGAAAAGCAATATCATTCGCAATTATGCCACGTACACTTGGATCAATTGATTCATAGTCGATTGCATTAATACCACTTCCACCAATCATTGGAGTAGTAAAAGCCAAAATTTTACCAAAATTGGCAGGGTCTGAAATTGCTTCCTGATATCCAAAATTGCTTGTTTGAATACCGAGCTCCCCTGTAGCAGTAATGGGAGCACCAAAACCGTGCCCCGAAAATGCAGTTCCGTCTTCAAGAATTAAATATCTTTTCATAATCTATTGCTTCATTTCTTGTCGTAAATTCTCTAATTGTTTTTCAAAAATTGTTGGCAATGGTGCAGAAAATTCCAACCATTCATTTGTAGAAGGTTGATAAAACCCCAAAGTCTTGGCATGCAAAAATTGTCCATGACCTGACAAGGTTTTCTTTGGGCCATATAAGGGATCGCCAGCTAATGGATGACCGATGTACTTCATATGCACTCTAATTTGATGCGTTCTGCCCGTTTCCAGTACACATTTGACTAAACTATAATTTTTGAATTGCTCTAGTACTGTAAAGTGTGTAACTGCAGCTTTTCCCTTTGGATTAACCGCCATTTGCTTTCGACTATTTGGATTTCTACCAATCGGAGCATTGATTACGCCATTTTTTACTTCAAAGTTGCCATGAACAATTGCCAAATATTCTCTTTTATTTATTTTTTCTGCTAATTGCTTTTCTAAACTTTCACGTGCTCTATCATTTTTAGCTATCATTAATAAACCAGAGGTATCTTTATCAATTCGATGCACAATCCCTGGACGAAACCCTTCAGGACTATCAGCTAAATCACGTGTATGATAAAGTAATCCATTGACTAAGGTATGATCTGGATGGCCGGCTGAGGGATGAACAACCATCCCTTGAGGCTTATTAACGACAATCACATCCAAATCTTCATAAACAATATCAAGATGTAAGTTTTCAGCTTCTAATGATAATGGTTTAACAGGCGGAATAGTAACATCAATTACATCCCCAGACTGTACTTTATAAGATACTTTTTCAGCTTTATTATTAACTAAAATATTTTTATCATTAACTAATTCCTTAATCTTAGTTCGACTTAAATCTTTAATTTTCTCAGCGATTACCTTATCTAAACGTCCTTTTTCTCCATCAATTACTAACTTATAATTTTTAGTCATTTACTCTTCGTCCTTTAGTCTTTTTCGCTTATAAATATTAGATAGATAAAAACTAAGATAATTCCAACTGTAATTGCGCTGTCCGCAATATTAAAGATATTAAATTGAATAAAATCTAGTTGCAGCATATCAATTACATATTTTAGATGCAAACGATCAATAAAGTTACCAATGATTCCACCTAAAACTAAGGCTAATCCTGTATCAAAAAGGCCATTTTTATATTTGGGATTAAAAAGATAGTAAATTACAACTGCAATAGCGGCAATACTGATTAAATAAAATAAAATCATTTGTCCACTGAAGATATTCCAAGCTGCTCCATCATTTTGTAAATATGTAAATGAAAGGACACCAGGAATAATAGTCTTTTCATCACCAATTTTAAAATTAGTAACTATATAATTCTTTAATAATTGATCTGCAATAATTACTAATAAAGAAATTATTAGATATAAGGCTTGTTTAGCTTTACTCATTAGAATAATCCTGAAATCTTTCCGTTATTATCTACATCAATATCTAAGGCAGCTGGATGTTTTGGCAATCCTGGCATATCTAAAATAGATCCCGTAGCTACCACAATAAAACCTGCTCCATTTTTAAGAGCTAAATTCTTAACATGAAGTGTAAAATCTTCTGGAGCTCCTAAGATACTCTTTTTATCAGTAAAGCTATACTGTGTTTTAGCCATAATTACTGGTAAGTTGTCTTTACCCATTTTCTTAATTTCTGCTAATTGATCCTTAGCTTTATCAGAATATTCAATATCCTTGGCATGATAAATATTATGGGCAATTTTACTAATTTCTTCTTCTACAGAGTCAATAGGTTCATATACTGAGGTAAAGTCACTAGCTTTATTAGTTAACTCAACCACTTTTTCTGCGGCCTTAATTCCGCCCTTTGATCCTTCATCATGGTAAGAGACTACTTCACATTCAAAACCACCAGCTTTAACAAGTTCTTTCAATCTTGATAGTTCTTGTTCAGTATCACTAGCAAATTTATTTATTAGTACAATTACAGGTACACCATAATGAGCCATGTTTTCCATATGGCGCTTTAAGTTCTCAAAACCTTTTTCTAAAGCTGGAATATTTTCTTCATCTAAGTGATCAGTTGTCTCTTCTGCTTGATACTTCAATGCTCTTACGGTTGCAACAACTACTACAGCGTCAGGACGTTTATCTAAATGGTTAGAAACAAAATCCATAAACTTTTGGCCACCGAGGTCTGCTCCAAAACCAGCTTCAGTCAAAACATAGTCGCTTAAGTGTAAAGCAGTATTAGTAGCAATTACTGAATTAGCACCATGAGCAATGTTAGCAAATGGACCGCCGTGAACAATTGCTGGGGTATGTTCAAGTGTTTGAACTAAGTTAGGCTTTAATGCGGTTGATAAAAGCGCAGCAATTGCTCCCTCAAACCCTAAGTCTTTAACATAAACAGGTTCATCTTTCACAGAAAAGCCAACTAGCATATTTCCAATGCGCTTTTTCAAGTCATCAATATCAGTTGCTAAACATAAAATAGCCATTAATTCATTAGCTACAGTAATTGCGAAGCTAGCTTCATGTTCTATTCCATTAAAACGTGAACCTTGTCCGATAGTGATTTTTCTTAAAGTACGATCATTAACGTCAATTCCACGTTTTAATAAGATACGATTAGGATCTAGTTCTAGACTATTATCTTGATAAATATAGTTATCAACTAAAGCAGCCAAAGTATCAATTGCACTAGTTAATGCGTGCATATCACCAGTAAAGTGTAAATTAATATCTTCCATTGGGATGATCTGTGCATATCCACCACCAGTTGCACCACCTTTTAATCCAAAAACAGGACCCATTGAGGGTTCTCTTAATGCAATTAAAGTATTTTTGTGAAGTTGGTTGCTGATTGCATCCCCTAAACCAATGGTAATAGTAGATTTTCCTTCACCAGCCGGTGTAGGGCTAATTGAAGTAACAAGAATTAACTTACCCAGTTCTTTACTTTGTTTAATTCTGTTAATTCCCTTCCAGCTAATCTTAGCCTTATCATTACCATAAAGTTCAATTTCATCTGGTTGAAGATCAACTTTTTTTGCAATTTCTGTAATAGGTAATTCTTTAGTTTCTTGTGCGATTTTAATATCTGACTTCAAATTTATTTCTTCTTTCTTTTAAGTGCTAAAAGCAAGTAAGTATTAATCTTACTCTTTGCTTCATATACAACAAATGCCTTCCATTGCCACTTAATCTTTAAATTTTGAAGCTGAAGTTTCTGGCGATATGGTAGTTTTAGCCAGTAAACACTTGCTTCTTTCTGAAAATAAGAATTAAACCAGGTATAAATAACTATAACCACAAAAATAGCTCCTAAGCTAAGTGCAGGATAGCTAATTGCTTTATTGCTTTCATACCCGACAATAAAGGCTACAAAAATTAGTGTTAGGAGCCAGGAGTAATAAATTACACCAGCAGCGCCTAAAAAAATAAAATGTTTTTTCATAATTTAGAATTTAGGTCACACCCTATTTGTTAATTACTTCTATTGTAACAAAAATCAAGCAGATTTACGTTTTTGTTTAAAATAGCGTTCTAGACTATAATATTAAACAAGAATATGGAGGAAAATAACAACATGAAAATCGGCGTTTTAACTGACAGTTCATCTTATTTAACTAAAGAACAATGCGAGAAATATGGAATTGATGTCTTACCAATTCCAATTATCTGGGATAATAAAGAATATCTGGATTTAATTGATATTGGTTTCCATGAATTCTATGAAAAGCTAAGCACTTCTTCTACTCTTCCCACTACCTCTCAACCCTCAACTGGAACCGTAAAAAAATATATTGATAAATATATTAATGAAGGTTATACCGATCTAATTATCATTACTCTTTCAAGCGGTATTTCTAGCTTTTACAATAATGTTTTAAGTGTAGCTGATGAAGAAAGCAGAATTAATATTCATCCCTTTGATTGTAAAATAACCTGTGCAGGAGAAGCTAATGCTGCAATATTAGCTGGTCGACTAGTCAAGGCCGGGGCTGACATTGATTTAATCATGCATGACTTAAAGGATTTAAGAAACACTACCGATGTTAGATTTATGGTAGACAATCTTAATCATTTAAAAAGAACAGGCCGCTTATCAAATGCCGCTAGTTTCGTAGGTTCTATTTTAAAGATCAAGCCAATCTTATCTATGGACGTTCAAAATGAGGGTAAAATTTCAGCGATTGCCAAAGAGAGACATTATAAGCGTGCCTATAATCATATTAAAAAGGACTTTGATAGTTTAACTTCTGATATGCCCTATCCAATTCAGTTGACAATTTTTCATGCTGATGATGAAGAAAGAGAAAATGAATGGGTTAGTGATTATGAAAGTAGTTTTCCTAAGGTCAAAATTTATCAAAGTATTATCGGACCGGTAGTTGGTGTTCATGTAGGACAACATACTATGGCTATGATTTGGGGCAGAGATTTAGATTCTTATTTCGATGAAAATGGCAAGCCGATTAAGGATATTAAGTCAAAAGTTGTTGAAGATTGATACTATTTAACTAATATAATTAAGAGAAGCAAGAATTTTATTAAATTTGCTTCTCTTTTTAATTTATAACCTTAAGGGTGCTAATTATGAAAAAATATAAATATTCTAGTTACGAGATTGCAGATATTGGTGACTATTTAAAAGTTTTTGCTTGTACGGCGGTCATGTCACAACCAATTATGAGCATTATTAATAATATGCACCAGTCTCAGCAAACGCAAGTTGGTTTTGGTATTCTTTATAATCTAGTTAAATATACTGCTCCGGCCTTTATTTTTGGTATTTTATACACGACTATTAGGAATAGTGACTTAAATGGTCATTTCTCTTACTTCAAGCATCTACAAAAGAATTGGTCCAATCTCTTTGTACCAACGATTTGGTGGACCTTAATTTATTTATTAGGGATGCCATGGCTTCAGCAAGAAAATAAGTTTAATAGCTTTGGTACTTTTTGCTGGCAATTTATTAATGGTAATGCAGCCCCTCACTTATGGTATAACACGATGATGCTACAGTTTATTATCCTAATGCCGTTTTTCTGGTCAATTAGTCGCTATGTAAGAAGTAATATTAAACGTGCTTTTGCAGTGGCAATTGTTACTTTAATTCTTTACTTAGCCTGGTTAGCATTTTATGACTATTATGTTTTTCATGGTGTTCATCAAAATAACTGGTATTTATTAGATCGAGTATTTATCTCTTTTTTTATTTATGCTGTTTTTGGTGTTTTAGCCTGGCAATTTAGATCGTACTTTAATGAATTTATAACTAAGTTTTGGTGGTTAATTGTAGTAATCTTTATTCTTTGCTTCATCTGGACTAATTATGAATTAAGTCAATTCGGTTATCCTCTTAATTTCTATAATGCGCCTTACTATAAACCATCAATGACGTTTTACTGTTTGGCAGTAATTTGCTTAATTGCTGCTTTCTGTTTATATCAAGTTCGTAAAAGACAAATAAATAACTTGAGAATATTCCATTTTTTAGCTATTTATGCTTATAGAGCCTATCTTGCTAATGTCTTTTGGAATCAGTTAGTCTGGCGCGGATTAAATATGCAATATCATGCAAAGTTCCATCCATTTTTAACCTTATTTGGTTGCTGGTTATTAACCTGGATCCTATCATTTTCATCTGCATATCTTTTACATATGTGGTGGACAAAAGTAAAGAAAAAGTAAAGAAAATGATAGCTAGAAATACCCACCTATATATCTAAAAAAACTCTGAAAATTGCCACTAGGAGCAGTTGTCAGAGTTTTTTATCTTTAGTATTTAATTTTTACATGTAGGTTATCATGATTTGACATATCGTATAACGTTTGTAAATACAATTCATAATGTGGGTTGTCCGCAATTAAACGTTGATAAATTGGTGACTTTTTAAGTTTTTGCAATTCTTCACTTTCAATATGATTCTTTCCAGTAAAAAAATGATAATTCATTTCGCCGAAAAGACGTCCCATTTTTCTGACAGTATCTAGATCATAATGATTTTGATAAAGATCTTTCTGCATTAATTCTGCCGAAATAGTTCCTAGTTGAATATTTTCTAAATAATCATGAAAGTGAGTTAAAGTCCAGTTTTGTTTTTCTTTGTCAGTTAAATAGTCCTTCATCTTAAAATGATAACAAGTATAACTAACTTCTTTCGGCGAAACCTTAACTACCCCATAGCCTTGATCATTGGAGCAAAAACTAGCAGTTACAACTTCGGTAGCTGGACAAGGATCTTGTGGCAACATAATATTCTGAGCATGAATATGACCAGAGAAAACTAATTTCACATTATATTGAGCTAATAACTTACGCAGTTCACGATAATCATCAACAACATATCCTTTGTTTACAGCTGGATTATGGGCATAGAGGTTATGATGCATACAAAAAATCACTTGAAGATTATTCTCACTAGCATATTGAAGTTGTGCCTTAATCCAGCGTCGTTGTTCTCTTCCTAAAAAGCCAGCTGTAGCAGGGGCAGTAGTAGCTTCTTCTTTACCGTAGTCATTAGAATCAGCTAAAATCAACAAATAATTCGGATTAAGCTGAACACTATAAGCTAAAGATTTATCATCAACACTAACTGCATTTTTATAGGATGTTTTAAAAATATTACGCCACATTCTAGGACTAATTTGACCAGCGTAGTATTGTTTCTTTCCGCGGAATTCTCTGGCCCAGCCATCATAAATATCATGGTTTCCAGGAAGAACTAAAAGCTGTGTTTCTTCTAAAGGTTTAAAAATCTCAGCGAATTTTTCTGCTGACACTCTTTCACCATTAAAAGTTACATCCCCCGTAACAATGATTGCGGCCGGTTTCTTTTTTTGCGCCATTCTTACAAATGCGCTTAAAGCAGTTTCTTGATAGTATAGATCTTTACCCTGACTAGTTTTTTGCATCTGTGAAAAAGCCTGTCCATGATCATGTAAGCTATCTGCAATTAAATGAGTATCACTAATAACCCAAAAACTAGTCTTCTTATCTTGCGTTAACATAATTGTTATCTCTTATTAGCCCAATATTGATAATAGTCGGTACGTAAATTACCATTATAAAATTTTCTCTTCTTAGTAGCCTTTGCACCAAAGTATTTTTCAAATTGAGGATCAGATGTAAGGTAGTACTGACTAAAAGAAGTAAGAGGACGCAATGTTTGTCCCATTTCTTCATAGATCTTTTCAGCTGCTTCTCGATCCTTAAGCCGTTTACCATAAGGAGGATTTGCAACAATAACTCCATTTTCTAAGTCAGTTGAAAAGTCTTTTACAGCGACTTGCTTAAATTTTATATCTTGCAGTACTCCTGCATTATGAGCATTCACTTTAGCAATTTCTAAAATTGATTGATCAATATCGCTCGCTAAGATTGGAGCATGCTCCTTTTTTTCTTGTGCTTTAGCTTCTTCTACTAATTCGGGATGTAATTTCTTATCAAACCAATCAAAATTATCAAATGCAAATTTTCTCCAAATACCGGGAGCTACATTCTTTGCCTTAAGGGCAGCTTCAATTGCAATTGTCCCTGATCCAGTCATAGGGTCAATAAAGGGATGAGAACCATCAAAAGGAGTTAGTTCAATCAAACCTGCTGCAAAATTTTCTTTTAAAGGAGCTCCACCATGCTCGACACGATAGCCACGTTTAAATAAACTTTGACCAGTAGTATCTAAGCTTAAACGTGCAGTGTCTTTGTAAAGATGGATGTCTAGCGGATACTCGGCTCCGCTTTCTGGTAAAAATCCACGTCTTCGATATTGATCGGTCAACTTATCTACAATAGCCTTTTTTACAATTGATTGAACATCAGGTTCAGAATGTAACTTACTACGGACGCTTCTTCCCTTTACAGGAAATTGAGCATCTACCGGTAATAATTCTACCCAATCATAGCTATAAACTTCATCATATAATTGGTCAAAACTGGTGGCCTTAAATTCTTTTAGTAAGATCTTTACGCGGTCAGCACTTCTAAGCCATAGATTAGTTCTTACAATGTCTTTTTGGGTTCCTTTAAAAAATACGCGGCCATTTTCAGTTGTTGTTTCATAACCTAAATTGTTTAATTCTTTTGCAACTACACTTTCAAATCCAGCGCCCATTGTTGCATATAATGTATATTCTTTCATTTTATATTTTCTCTATCTATATAAATTTTTCTATAAAAAAAGGCTGAGCCAAAGCTCAACCCTAACCTACAAATCTCTATAAGCCACGTTCTGTTCCAATAGGATTTGGTTAATTCCTATTTTCAGCGACCATCTATCTTCATTAAAAATGACCTCGTCTTTAGTTCATTTACTTAGACGAAAGCGCCCCTACCAAATTTGGGTTGCCCGCTTGCAGGGTTTACCTCGTTCCACCAGCAAAGTTTCCTTCACTGCTTCGTCACTGTGGCACTTTTCAGGATAGTCACACATGTCAAAAATGATTTAGTGCTTTTTCCGCCGTAACTTGTAAAAACAAGTTCCCCAGCTTATTGGGCTGAGTACAAAAACTACAAGCATCTCAGCTTGTGCGTGCGTGGACTTTCCTCAGCTAGCATAAGCTAACCGCGATCGCTCGAAATTTGCAATAATTATTATACCATAGTTTTAATTAGCTTGGTAAGTTCTATCTTGTTGATTCATTCTTTGTTCAAGGTTGTAAACTTTACGCTCTAAAGTAGAAATACGTTGAATCATAGCAACATTAGTAGTTAATTCCGGTGCTTCTTTGTCTTCATTAAGATTACTTACAGCAGCTTTTTGTACTTTCTGAGGAGTATAAGTCTTAACATCATCCTCAATTTCTTCATTCTTAAAATCTAACTTGGGTGCAGTACTTTTAGCCGTTTGCTGTTTTTGTTGAGCTTTTAAATCACTGATTTGTGTTTGCAAATCTTCAATAATAGTCGCAAAAGTACTGTAGTCTGAAATAATTGTATCAAGATATGAATCTACTTCATCAGAATCATATCCCTTCATTTTTGTTCTAAATTGCTTTTTTAAAATACTTTGTGGATTTAATTGAATATCATTTAAACTTGCCATTGGTTTCGTTAAACTCCTTAGTTACAGACTAATGTCTGTTTTAATTTAGGCGATAAAATGTTAGCTAGTTGATAGCTTAATGGCACTCATTCTATCGTATACAACTAGTATAAGTTATAAGTATCCTTCAAGCAATAATAGGAATACTATCTAAACAAAATCTTATTGTCTTAGGTATATAAAAAATGAAGAGCAAATTTATTTTCAATAAAAATTCTTTTGATGATTTTCTTCATATTTCTCTGCTGCTTCTTGTAAGTCATAAAAATCAATTATATCCAGTGGATAGTCACTTTTTTCTTGATACTTTTTAATGGCCTCATAATCATATTTTGGCTTACCGGGATGTTCAGGATCATAAAGTAAAAGAGCGCGATCTGTGTGTTCTAACATAAAATTTTGATAGTTTTTAAGCTGCACTGGCCTCATGTAAGGATAGTCAGAAGTAGAAGCTGTAAAATCAACCTGCTCAGTAAGGTTTTGATACTTCATTTGATTACTATCATTCCATCTTTTTGAAAATTCTAAATAAGGTGTCATCAAAGCTGTATGAACACTATAGTCATTCTGCAGACTAATTGCTGTTTCTAGGCCCCATTGTTCGGTTCCAAGGTTTGCTCCACTAATTACCCAGTCAATCTTTCCTTCTTCAAGTAAACTCTTTAGATAATTGCTTAGAGCATACTTAATTATGGTCAACTTTGGATCTTTATCGCTAAAAACTCCCAATTCATAAGAACGATATCCGGTAACCCATAGTCGCTTCATTCTGATCCTTCCTTTCTCTAAAAATGATTTAAAATCTTTGCTATAATGCTAAACAGGAGTGATTTTGATGGTAAAATATCCAACAGGCAGTTTAACACATTATACTAAAGATCAAACTGACCTTTTACATCCAAGAAAGCAAAAACATCGTAAAGATGTTGTATTTTCTGATCGTGGAATGAGCCTAGAACAACAAATCAATGAGTCTAATAAGTATTATCTTCTTGAAGATATTGCCGTTGTTCATAAAAAGCCAACCCCAGTCCAGATTGTTAAAGTAGACTATCCTAAACGATCCCGTGCAGTTATAAAAGAAGCCTACTTCAGGCAAGCTTCTACAACTGACTATAATGGCGTATATCAAGGACGCTATTTGGACTTTGAAGCTAAGGAAACGAGAAATAAGAGCTTATTTCCTTTAAAGAACTTCCATGAACACCAAATTATTCATCTTGAAAGATGTTTAAAGCAAAAAGGAATTTGCTTTACGATTATTCGCTTTGTAACTCTTAATCGATATTTTGTAACTCCTGCTAGTTTTGTGATTGAAGCTTGGAAGACACCATATAAGAGTTCAATGACCTTGCAAGAGTTAATTGATAATTCAATTGAGATTAAAAGTGGATTTCGCCCAACTCTCCCATACTTGGATGCAATCGATAATTTTATAGATAGATAGGAACAAAAGAATGGCAGATAATAATCAAAGGCCAAGTAATTCTAGAATGGCTAAGCTTCACCCAAAAGGTAAGCCTCGTAAACGAATTTGGCTACAAATAATCAAGTGGTTCTTTATCGTAGCAATGTTAGTAGTTGTTTCTGGAGTGGGTTTATTTGCATACTATGCTAAAGACGCTCCAAGCATCTCCCAGGCTCAACTTCAAAGTGGTGGTACAAGTAGTCTGTATACTCGTGATGGAAAATTTCTTCTTTCTCTAGGGTCAGAAAAAAGAACCTATGTTGATAATAATGAAATCCCTAAAGAACTTAAAAATGCCATTGTCTCTGTTGAAGATAGGCGTTTTTATAAAGAAGGCATTGGACTCGATCCAATTAGAATTATTGGGTCTGTCTTAGTTAATGCTAAAAGTAAAGGCGTAGCTGCTGGTGGATCAACTATTACTCAACAATTAGTTAAGTTATCGGTCTTCTCCACTGCCGCTTCTCAAAGAACCCTTCGTAGAAAAGCTCAAGAAGCATGGCTTTCAATGAAGGTAGAAAGAGAATTTAGCAAAGAACAAATCTTGGAATTTTATATTAATAAAGTTTATATGAACTATGGTAACTATGGGATGGGTACAGCAGCTGACTATTACTATGGTAAAGATCTAAAGGATCTTGATTTAGCTCAGACTGCTCTACTTGCTGGGATGCCGAATGCCCCGGTTACATATGATCCATATGTTTATCCAGAAAAAGCAAAATATAGACGAGATATTGTATTAAAAGCAATGCTCAGAAACGATAAAATTTCAAAAGCTCAATATAAACAAGCAGTTAATGAGCCAATTACCCAAGGCTTGCAGCCTAAGAAGAGTAAATCTACTTCTGAATTACGAAAAGTAGATGATCCATACATCAAAGAAGTAATTAATGAAGTTAAGAGTAAGGGCTTTAATCCATACAACGATAATTTGAAGATTACGGTTAATATTGATCAAGATGCTCAACAAAAGCTTTATGATTTAGTAAATGATGGTTCTGTTCCATTTACTAATGATAAGATGCAAGTTGGAGCTACAATTATTGATCCTCGAACTGGCCATGTTATTGCCATTATTGGTGGCCGTAAACTTCCTGCAGTTCAATTAGGTTTAAATCGTGCTGTTCAAACTGGTCGTTCAACTGGTTCTAGTGTTAAGCCTGTATTAGATTATGGTCCTGCAATTGAGTATCTTAACTGGCCAACTTCTCATATGTTAGATGACTCTAAATATGTTTACCCTGGTACTAACATTCAACTTTATGACTGGGATAATAAATATGAGAGTAAAATGACTATGCGTTACGCTCTCGAACAGTCTAGAAATGTTCCAGCTGTTAAAACTTTAAGCAAGGTTGGAGTTGCAAGAGCTTCCCTTTTTGCAAGAAAGCTTGGGGTTAATGTTCCTTCTGATTCCGGCCTTTCAGTTGCAATTGGTGCTAATGCCTCCTCTCTTCAAATGGCAGGCGCATTTGGTGCATTTGCTAATGACGGTATTTACCACAAACCACAATTTGTTTCTAAGATTGAAACTCCAGATGGCTTGACTAGAAACTACGATAGTACTGGTACAAGAGTAATGAAGGAATCAACTGCCTACATTATGACTGATATGCTTAAAGGTGTTTTGACTAAGGGGTTAGGTACACAGGCACGTATTAGAAACTTATATGAAGCTGGTAAAACAGGATCAGTTAAATATTCTGATGAAGAGTTAGTAAGATATCCTCAATACAAAAATTCACCAAAAGATTCTTGGTTTGTTGGTTATACCAAACTCTATTCAATGGGAATTTGGACAGGGTATGATAATCTTAAAGATGGTACTCCTTCAGGTGTTGGCTCATTGTCTGCTCAACTTCTATATAAGCAAATGATGTCATATTTAATGAGTGATAAAGCTAATAAAGACTGGTCAAAACCAAGCACAGTTGTTAGACGCAGAATTGCTAATGGTACCCAAGATAAAGTCGTTTCTCCGAATGCAAGTAATTCTAGCTGGCAACTATTTGTTAAAGGTCACGCACCAAGTAATCCGTATAGTGATGTGACTGTTGATAGACGAAAAGAGGAAGACGACGATATTGATACACGAGTTGATACAGAAGATGATACTTCTTCTAAGGGACAATCTCGTTCCCAAAGCAGTAGTTCTTCATCATCGAGTCGTGCTGAACAATCTTCAAGTCAAAGACAATCTTCTTCTACTTCTAACAACAACTCCAATACGCAAACTCAAAATAATAATCGCCAGACTGAAAAACAACCAGAAAATAATAACAATAATTCACAACAGAATCAGAATACAAATAATCAGGGTAACAATCAAAATCAACAACAAAATCAGGGAAATAACTCCAATAATAATCAATAATTGAAATTAAACTAAAATAAAAGATCCCAAAGTCGTTTTAATGACTTTTGGGATCTTTTTTATATTATTTATTAGTTTAACGGTGGTAAGAAAGAATATGGATCTTGATTTTTAGTCCGAGCGGGCATTGTATATCTGCCGAATAAAATCATAGCATGATGAGTATGAATCCATTCTTCTTTTGGAAGCAATTCTTCAAGCCGCTTCTCTACTTCATGAGGAGTCGCTTTTGCACTAACGATATTAAATCTTTTAGAAATACGAGATACATGTGTATCTACTGCAATTGCTGGTACTTTGAAGCCTTCTGCTAAAACAACATTAGCTGTCTTTTCCCCCACGCCAGGTAAGGTCATCAAAATCTTTTTGTCTTTCGGAATCTGACCATCAAATTTTTCGGTAATAATTTGTGCTGTCTCTTTTAAATGCTTAGCTTTTGTACGATATAAACCAATTGTACGAATGTGATTTTCAATATCTTCAATATTTGCTTGGGCCAAAGTGGCACTATCTGGATAGTCCTTAAAGAATTTAGGTGTAGTTCTATTAACCATTTTATCGGTGGTCTGGGCACTCATTAAAACAGCACATAATAGGTGAAACTTTGTGTCCCAATTCAATTCCCCTTTAGCATCTGGATATAAAGAAAGAATTCTTTTTAAAACCAACCGTGCTTCATCATCTGATAATAATTCTTCCATAATTAGTTACCTAGTTTCTTTGAAGAAAATTTTTAATTTGATCTAGCGTAGTAAGGCCATGGCGCTGCCAATTTAGTAGGATTCTGTCAACATATTTAAAATTATATACCTGCGCTAAAATGGCTTCTCTAAGAGCGAGTTTGACTATTTCTGGATCATAGTGATCAATATTAATCCAAGCAGCAATTTCTTGTTTTTCAATTGGGCTCAATAAACGGCCAAATTCTATCTCAAATTGCCTTACTAACTCTTGAATTGGATTTGCGGATTGTTGAGTAGATGTAGAGGATTTAAAAGTAGCTTGATCTTGATAAGATTCTTCCCTTTCATCAATAAGCGTATCTAATTTCTGATATAAATGATTTAAATCATAGAAATTAGTTATGCGGCCTTCCCTATCTCTTTTTTGCCCCAATTCAATTAAATCCTTATCAATTAAGTTTTGAATTAGCTGGGAAATTTCAATCGGAGATAAATTCATTCTCTCTGATAAATTGTTATCGCTAGGGAAAAACTTTTTCTCCTGTTTGAAAGATTCTAGCTGCAATAATAGCATTACTTCAGTTTCAGATATTTTTAAAGAGGGGTAGTAACGTAAAAGACTATTAGAAATAACCGTAAAACCTTCATTTTGAATAGCCGAAAAAGACGCCATATAATTTTCCTTTCAAAAAAAGTTGAACTAAAATAGTTCAACTTTTTATATTTATGATATTAGATTATCAATTATGGTTGCATTCTGTTAATCAATCTTGGGAATGGAATAGCTTCACGAATGTGATCTAACTTACAAATCCAAGCGATTGTACGTTCAAATCCCATACCAAATCCAGAGTGAGGAACACCACCGAATTTACGCAAGTCAAGGTACCATTGGTAATCCTCTAAGTTAAGACCTGCTTCTTCAATTTGTTGTTTCAAAATTTCGTAGCTACCTTCACGTTCAGAACCACCAAAAATTTCACCATATCCTTCAGGTGCAATTACATCAGCACATAGGTATTCCTTAGGATTATCAGGATTTTTCTTCATGTAGAACGGCTTAATTGTGGTTGGGTAGTTAACGATGAAGACTGGACGATCAAATTGTTCTGAAATATATCCTTCGTCAGGTGCACCAAAGTCGTCACCCCATTTAATATCACGACCAGCTTCTTGAAGCATTTTAATAGCATCATCATATGAAAGACGAGTAAAGTTACCTTCAGTAGTTGGACGTAATTTTTCAGGATCTCTACCTAAGATCTTTAATTCATATTCATTATTTTCAAGAACTTGTTTAACCATGTAAGCCAAGTATCTTTCTTGGATATCTAAAGATTCGTCTTGGTGCATCCATGCCATCTCTGGTTCCATCATCCAGAACTCTGTCATATGACGACGGCCCTTAGATTCTTCTGCTCTAAATGTTGGTCCAAAAGTAAAGATTTTTCCGTAAGCCATCGCACCAGCTTCACCATATAATTGACCAGATTGTGACAAGTAAGCATCATTGTTGAAGTACTCAACGTGGAATAATTGAGTAGTACCTTCTGGAGCAGAGTGCATAAAGATAGGCGCATCAAACTTAATGAATCCTTCTTTTTCGAAGAAATCAATAGTTGCTTTAAACATAGTATTTCTAATTTGCATAATAGCAAATGGACGCTTAGATCTTAACCATAAATGACGATTATCAAGTAAGAAATCAACACCATGTTCCTTATTACCAATTGGGTAACCTTCATTGTTAGAAACAATTTCTAAATCTGAAATTTGAATTTCATAGCCAAAGTGTGAGCGCTTATCTTCGTGAACAGTACCAGTGATGTAAAAACTAGCTTCTTGACGCAAAGATTTAGCTGCTTCAAAAACTTCTTCAGAAACATCATTCTTACGAATAACACCTTGGAAAAATGCTGTTCCATCACGTAATTGTAAGAAGATAATCTTACCACTTGATCGTTTATCAGTTAACCAAACATGCATTTTAACTTCTTGGTCTACATGTTTAGAAGAATCTTTAATTGAGATTAATTCTGTCATTACTTACCAACCTTTTTAATTAAATTTAATTTTATTATACTAAAAAATCACTCTTTAGTTTAACAAATTTATAAATTGTCCGCATAGACTACTTCTTTTCCATTTCTAAAATCATAAAGAACATAGCCATAATTACCATTTTTCTTTTTATATGTTACTTCCCAAGCTGGCATCCCCTTATACCAACCTAGCTGGCACTTAGGGTTATTGTGTCCAGGATGTTCATCATTAAAAGTCTTTAAAATCTGTTCTTCACTTTTACCTTTATTTGCTTGATAAAGGTAAGCTTTTTTACTTTTTGGAAGATAAATGAAGTAATACTTTTTACCCTTCTTACTCATTCCTTCTAAACTATTGCTCTCAACGCTACGACTTAAATGGTAGTTCTTGTTAACTGTAGTAATTGGAGTCTTTTCAAGGGCAATCTTATTAGTTTCTTTAACTGTATCACTTGCTAGCTTAGTTGCAATATAAAATACAATACAAAGACATAGATAAATTGCTGCCAAAACTCCAACCACAATTCCAGTGATTTTAAGTCCCTTTTTTACATATTTATTCATTCTGTTTACTATTCCTTAAAACATTTAGTAGTTGTTGCTTGCTAACCTTTTTAGCACTCACAGGTAGTCCTGATAAAAACTGTTCGCCATAAGATTTATTCCAAACTCGTTGATCTAAAACTACAAAGACTCCATGATCACGCTCATTTCTGATCAAGCGCCCACAGCCCTGCCTAAATCTTAAAATTGCTCGTGGAAGTGTATCCACTTCAAAAATTTTATCAGCTCCAACTTGCTTTTTTAAACATTCTGTTCGTAATTTTACCTCAGGTTGATCTGGGGACTCAAAAGGTAAACGCGTAACAATTGCAAGATCTACTCCATTATGTTTAAAATCAATTCCTTCCCAGAAACTATTTGCTCCAAGTAAAATGGCTTTTTCAGCAATTCCGAAACGTTTAGCAATTTTTTCATTAGAACCAGTTAAGCCTTGAGCTAAAATTTCATAGTCCTTTAAAGCATTACTGTTTTCACTTAATCTGCTAAAAACATCCCGGATAACATCTAAATTAGTAAATAAAACTAACACATGTCTATAGTCTTTAATTTGAGTAAGTAAATTACTAATAAATGTTTCATATTCAGGACTGTTTGGATCCTCCGGCGCATTATTATCTGAAAGTGCATATACTTTTAAATGCTTTTCAACCTTGAAAGAAGGTTTTGCTCGATAAGTAAGTGTTTTTTTAGGATCTAAATATAGGTTTTTGATAGTATATGAGAAGTCGTCTTGTTCTGCTAAAGTAGCAGAAATAAATAATTTTTTATCAAAGTAATGATATAACTGTTTAACTTCTTCTTCAGGATCAAGTGTTAACCAAGTTAAATTAGTAGATAATGGATCATCTTCATTGCTTATTTCTAAAACGAATCCTTCATGATCTAACTTTTTAGGGTCACTTAATTGATCAAGTAAAAGATAGTTTTGCTCTGAGTAATAATCTAACTGATCTATTTCTTCTTGAAGATCTCTTATTAAAACATCATCGCTCGTTAAAAGATTATTTTGTTGATGATATAGCAAAAAGAGGAGTTGATTAGTCTCTTGGCGCACAATTTCAATATTATCTTGCATAAGATTTAACAAATGCTTGAAGTGCTTAATATTATTGAATAAATCCTGTCCCTGAAATCCGAGACTAATAGCATTTTGGCGCTTCTCTTCCCAACTGGTAGCAAATTTTCGATTATCATAAAGGGCTTGCTGGATCTTGTTAATAGAATGAATTAAATCATTTGTATCTTTTTCAAGTTTATCTAAGATCAATTTGAATTCTAAATTATTACCAAAACGTGCTTTAGCACTATCTTCGGCATAAAAAAGCAAGTTACGTAAGTGACTACACATTCCCCAGAAACTTTCAAATTGGAGTGAATCGTTTCTTGAACTTGCTACATTTTCAACAAAACGATGCGCCTCATCAACAACTAGGAACGGATTCTGGCCCCAAATTGAGTCCATATAGTGATTAGCTAAATAGGCATGATTAGTAATTAAAATATCAGCTTGTTCTTGTCTACTACGTGCTAAATTCCAGAAATCATATTCTGCAAAAGATGTTCCAATTCTCGCATCTCCAGGATGTTCAATTGCTGCAAAGAGAGGTGCCTGATAGTTAGTTAACTGGAGTTCATCTAAATCACCAGTTTCTGTTTCAGTAAGCCAGATCAAAATCCCCATTTGTAAAATTAAAGTTTGCTGAATCGGATTATCAGTCTGATAAAGAGAATTGTAAAATCCATCTAAATCTAAATAATGACTGCTTGATTTAACAATTTGGGCATCTAAGTCTAAACGAGTAACCCGTAAAAGTTGTGGAATTTCCTGCTTTAGAATTTGTTCCTGTAAAACCTTAGTGGGCGTTGCTACGACTAATTTTCTCCCAGAATATAGCTCATATGCATAAGCCATTAAGTAACTAAACGTTTTTCCGCTACCATTTGGTGCTTCAACAACTAGTGAGTTATCTGAGTCACTGTAAACAAAGTCGTGGAGTCTATTAATTAAACTAACTTGTCCCCGTCTAAAGCGGAGATTCTTTTTAAATAGTTCTTTCTTTTCATTATCGCTTTGAGGAAATGATCCAGGACTTGCTACATCATTACGACGTGGAGCTATATTTTGCTTTTTCAATATTAAATGTTTTACCTGAACCAAATCTTTAGGCAACGGTCTCTTAGTCTGCCGAGCAACTTGACCAATTTCATAAAAAATATAGTCAGTATCTCGTAGCAATCCTTTTGATAAGGAAGTCAAAGTATTGAGAGTTGCCTGAGGAAGATTTTCCAGTTTCTTAATTGCTTTTAGTAGTAATTTTGCCGTTACTAGTGCATCTGAATCAGCTCGGTGCGGATTTAAGTGTTTAATTCTCAAACGAGCTGTTAAATCTCGTAATTTATAAGATGGAAAAGTTGGAAAAACAATTTGTGCTAGTTCTACCGTATCCACTGCTTTTCCAGTTAGTGGCTCTAAGCCTGCATTTACAAGCTCATAGTTTAAAAACGGAAGATCAAAGTTTACATTATGTGCAACAAAAATTGTATTTTCTAAAATTTTTCGTATTTTTGGTGCATAGTAGCTAAAATCATGAGCCTTAGCAACATCCTCATTACTAATATGAGTTAAGTTTTCAACAGCTTGAGGGATTTCACGATGAGGATTGATTAAGAATGAATATGTTTTTACTACCTTACGCTTTTTGATGATTGCACAGCCAAATTGAATAATATGATCGCCTTGATTACGCTGGGTGCCCGTAGTTTCAAGATCAACGACCGCAAAAACATCATCTGTAAAGGCTTTTTTCATAATAATCTCCCTTCTATTCTGTTTCTAGTCTACTGGGACCACTTTCCTTGCGTCAAGCAAAATTAAATATTTTCCAATTACCTTTTTATTTTCCGATATTTCGTTTAATGCTTGTTCATATAAACGTAGTTGCCCAGTATATTTTTGCTTAATCTTGTCTATAGCTTGTTCTTCATGAGTTTTGTCAACAAAATCAGTTTTATAGTCAAATAAAATTAAACCTTTGTCTGTTTCAAAATATCCATCAATTGTTCCGTGAACTAGAATTTTAGCTGCTGAGTCAGAAAAATCATTAAACAGTTCACTAGCATTCACTAAGCTTGAGAATTGACTTTCTCTATGTAATTTTTCTGGTTTTTGCCAAAATTCTGCTGCAAATTCACTCATTACAAACCAATTTAAAGCTTCTTTTGATAAATGTGGCACCATCAATGGGTTTAATTTACCTAATTCTACAAGCTCTTCAATTTCTTGTTCTAAATTTAACTCAGTTTTATCACCCTGATAATCATAATATTGTAAAACTAGGTGCATCGCTGTTCCGATCTCTGCCCCAGTAAATTTTTGTTTTTCTAAAAATACGGGAGTCTCATCAATCGGTTGTAAATATCGATTACTTGAAGAAATAAGACGTGAATTCTCAAGTTCAGTATCCATAGGATCATTGAATACTTTTTTAATTTCAGAAACAGACTGATAGGCTGTAGTCTTAGTGGCATCCGCAAATGGATATTCAAAATTATAAAGGGTTTTAACTACATCATTCATTTTGGAACTTAATTTTTGAGTATCATCTTTTTGTTCATCCTTTTCTTCTATATCTGACTGCACAGCAAACTTTAAGTAATATATCTTATCTTGCTCTTCTAAAGCTAAGGTCATGTCTTCAATCGTTTGATCAAATTCATGCTTTTGTTCTAGCTTAGGTCCTAGAAAATCTAGTGGAGACTGGGCATTGATTTTTCTTATTAATGGAAGGATGTTCGTTTTTTGATCAATTTCACTTTTCCATTTTTTCTGCTTAGTTTCCATCTCACTTACACTAGCAACTAAGATGAGCTTTTGTTGAGCACGTGTTAAACCAACATATAAGATTCTAGCTTCTTCTTCAAGCATTTGTTGTCTTTTTTCGACATCGGCTAAAGATTTAACTAGTGAATCAATCCGATAATCTTTTTCTTTAATTGTTAATCCTAGTCCATCTTTACTAATCGTAAAATTACCACTTAAATCACGTGTCTGATACTTGTGCCCTAGTCCCATGACAAACACTACTGGAAATTCGAGACCTTTAGAAGCATGGATAGTCATTAGTTTTACAGCATTATCAGCCTTATCACTTAAAAGTGGTTGTGCTAAATCCTTTTGATTTTTACGCATACGTTCGATAAAACTAATGAATTGATATAATCCTTTAAAACCAGCACTTTCGTAAGAAGTGGCTCTCTCATATAGAGATTCTAGGTTTACTCTACGCTGTTGTCCATTAGGCAAGCCAGTCACAATTTCTAACAGGTGAGTTCTTTCGTAAATACTCCAAATTAACTCAGAAATTCGATGGGTTGCCGCAAATGAGCGCAGAGATTCTAATTGCTGAAGGAAGTTTTTACATTTTTGACCAAGATCCGAATTGACTGATGCAAAGCTGGTTAAAGCATTATAAAAATTTCCGGATCTAGTTTTGACCCTAATTTGCACTAATTCTGGCTCTTTAAAGTTAAAAAGCGGTGAACGTAAGACCGCCACTAGAGGGATGTCCTGTTGTGGATTATCAATCAATCTTAAGTAATTCATGATCATCACTAATTCAAATGTTTGAAAATAGTTCTGAGCATCAGTTACAAATAAAGGTAAATCTGCCTTTGCAAATTCTTGCATTACTTGTAAGTTGTCACTTCTAGTACGCGTAATAATCGCAATATCAGAATATTCTAGCGGGCGTTTAAGCTGTGTTTTTCGATCCCAGACTTGAAAATTTTCTTTCTTAAGTTGCTTAATTCTGGCAATAACCATTTGAATTTCACTGAAGTCCATTTCGTCTCCGAAATTTTCTTCAAATGAAGCTTGCGTTTGTTTTTTATCCGTGAAAATATATTCACTTGCAGTAGGCAAGTCAGCAGGATAATAAGTCGCGCCAAATTGTAATTGTCCTTCTTTTTTATAATCAATTCCACCAAAATTTGCAGTTAGAATTGGATTGAACAAAGAGTTAACTGTCTTAGTAACTCTTTTTGTTGACCGAAAATTATCTGATAAGATAATTTTTTCACTATCATCATTCTGTCCATAAGCATGATATTTGCTTAAAAACAAGTCAGGACGTGCTTGTCTAAAACCGTAAATAGATTGTTTTATATCTCCAACCATAAATAGGTTGTTTTGTCCCTTCTTTTTGATAGCTGCAATGATATTTTCCTGCAAAGCGTTAACATCTTGATATTCATCAATTAATATTTCATTGAATTTTTCTTGATAGTATTCTTGTGCAATATGAGCATTTGAAGTATCGGTGGTAAGAATGCTAAAAGCGAATTGCTCCATGTCACTATAGTCAATTAAATTCTGTTCTCGTTTTAATTGACCAAATCTCTTAATTAATTTTTTTTCGGTATCAACAATGGTCTTAACTATTTTTTCTGACTTTTTGAGAATATTTACCTGTTCTTTTTCTTCTACTACAAAAAAGTTAGCAAAAATCTTCTTAAGTTGATCATTTAAATCAGATTTTAGTTTTTGACTTTCTTGGTAAGTTTCAAGACTTTCCTCTGACCACTTTTTAGACTTGCGAATATTCTTTTCAAACTTACAATTCATTAAATTAGCTCGAATTTCGTTATAAGAATGATTATCTTCTAAAGCATTCAACAATTGCTCCAAGCGGCTGGCAAAAATATCGTAGTTTTCTTTAACCTTTACTAAATCCGGATTTTCCATTTGAGGATTTTCAAATAGCTGTTTTATCTCATTTTGCAGATCCCCGATCTCTTTTACTAAAAGCGGCTTAATATGAGTCTGCCACAGATCAGATTCAATTAAATCATCTTGAACTTGATAAGAATTGGGTAAATTATTGAGAAATTTTTCATAATTAGGCTCAGTAACTACAGTATTGTACAACTGCAATAAAAGATTTCGAGCTCCTTCCGCATCCCTGTCACCAGAAAAATTATCATAAAAATCCTGAAAATCTTGATCATTTTTTTCAAGGTACTCAATTTCTATTTCATGGAGGGCACGCTCTTTTAAAAGCTCAGCTTGGGTTTCATCCGTTAAAACACTAAATTGTGGGTCAAGATCAATCACATAATAAAAACGTCTAATTACATCTAAACAAAAAGAATCAATTGTAGATATATTAGCAGTATCCACATCAAGTAATTGGCTACGAAGAAATTGATTATTCGGCTCTTTTTCAATTTGATCACTTATTTTTTGCTTGATTCGTTCCTTCATTTCACGAGCAGCAGCTTTAGTAAAAGTGATGATCAAAAGCGACGAAACTGGTGTACCAGATAAAACGCGTTTCAAAACACGTTCAACTAATACTGTGGTCTTTCCTGAACCAGCGGATGCTGAAACTAGGATATCTTTCCCATAATCGTTAATTGCTTGATTTTGTTCTTTAGTAAAATTCGTCAACTATTCTTCACCATCCAAGTCTAATTTTTCTTTTATTAGGGTCAAAAGTGTCTTTTTATCAATAGATTTAATCTTATGATAATTATTTTCTTTAAGCATTGCATCAAAGAAGAATATATCTTTAAAGTCAGAATAAGTAAGGGATGTTTGTTGACCATAAGAATAAGGATCTAGCTCAATCTTTCCTGACAAAATCTCATTACCGGCATTTTTTATTAGGTAGGAGTTATAAGCTAATAGCAAGTCTAGTTGATCCGGAGTAAAACTCTGGTTTTGTGGCCAGCTAATATCGCCGTTTACTTTTCGTTTAACACTGGTATATAGATCAGAGACAGCACGATCTTTTTCCATTCCAGGTTCTATTAGATCCAGCATTTCTTCATCTGCAATTAAGATGCCGTTATACATCAATTTCTTAGTACTCTCTTTAGCTAAATCCTTAATTTGATAATTGCTTAAGATCATCTTTTCACTACTCAAACGTTCAAGACTACTGGTAATATTTTGATAAAATGCACCTAAAACATCTAAATCCTTACCTTGAGCAAAAAACTTGTTATTGTTTTTTAAAACTTCTAAGTAGGAAATCATCTGCATTGAAATTCCGTTTGCAAATAAACCTAGGTCAAATTTTTTTGCGGATGACTTATAATCTATCACTTCACCTAAAACTCGATCATTTACTTGAGCCAAATCAACTCGATCCATCTTTCCTCGAAGATCTACAATCTTCTTTTTATTATTATCATCTTTCCAGCTATATGAAAGACCACTTACCTTTTGATTTTTACCAAAACTTAATTCGGAATACTGCGGTCTAAAAATCGTCTTATTTACATTGCTATGCCAGTAATGAGCTACATTAGCTGTAGTTTGATCTAACTTATGGAATAGGTATTTATTGAATGGATCATTTAAAAGCTGACGATATCTGCCCTTTTCTTTTAATTCTTCTCTTACTTCAATTAAAAGCTCGCCTAACTTCTCCTCTGTTAAATCAGCAAAGTTTAACTTCTTTTCTTTAATTCTTTTAACTAGATAATCAAAAGTTTCATGGTAGTAGTTTCCGGCCTGAATTACATCAAGTTCATTTTCAAAGCGTTTCTTCAAATGTAAGCCATAATTTAGGAAGTATTCAAAAGAATTTTGATAATAAGTTTCTAGTTGTGAAACAGAAGTTTCAATCCGATCACCGTACAGCTGTTGGGCTAGATCAGGCGAAAGATCTTGCGGTATATTCTTAAAACTGCTCCCTTCAAGCACATTTTTCGCGATTTCACCAATTTTTTCTTCCGTCATATCTAGCAGAGACTCTATATCAGTAGCTGCTTTATTCTTTAAGTAAGTCAGATAACCTAAACTTGCTTCTGGATTAGTTATAAAAGTTAAGACATCTCCATTATTCTGAGGTAAATCATGTTGGGAAAATTCATCAGCGCGGGTCAACTTTAATAGCTGCTTATAAAAAATTGAAGGCTCTAATTGTTCATTTGCAGTATTAATTACTGGATAAGAAATATAAATCTTATCACTAGCCAAGCTCAAAGCATTTCCAAATTGGTAATTTTGATCTAAGTTATTGATCTTTTGCTGATCTTCTAAGTATCCATTAGCTTCATTTCCTTCATTTAGCTGCTCTAAATTTTCAGAGCTAAAGAAACCTGGTATTTTTTCAATTTGGGGCAAGTTAGTACTAGTTGCACCAATAATGAAAACTCGTTTATATCCTTGGCCTTGAACCATACCTAATTCAGAAATGTTAACTGCATCAAGAGTAGACGGAATTTGCGAGAAATTAGCCTCGCTAAAGCCGCTGATTAAAAGATCAAAAAATTGATCTATAGAAAACTTAGTTGCTACCAGTAAGTAGTCCTTTAATAAATCAGTTAAAGTTGACCAAACTTGCTCTGGTTGCTGGGCTAATTGTAAATCACCAGTATCATTAGCTTCTTTGCGCCAACTTTCTAGACGTTTTGCAACATGATTTTTAATTAGAAAATTCCAGAAAACTGTTACTCCAGCTTGGGGATCCTCTTCTTTATCAAGTTGCTCAAAAAACTTAGTTAAAGCATCAATAAAGTACTCTCGTAGTCGATCAAGTTCTTCTACTTCTTTCTCAGATTTATCTAAGGCAATTACATCTGCATCTACAAAACTCTTTAGTGATTTAGTCCATAGCTTACCTTTGATACCATGAGCTAAGACAAAATTTTCAAGTAGGTCAACATCATTTTGATAGCGAGCAGAATTTTTGTACCAGTCAGGGATGAATAACTGGGTCTTCATTAAAGCAATTACATTATCTGTTTGAAAACCACGCTTAAAAATTTGCTGTAGATTTTCAACAACAACTACTAGGGGATGGTATTTCATTTCTCTTTGCAAATCATTAAAGAAAGGAATCTGGTTTTGCCTTAAAATTGGAGTTAAATATGTTTCATATTCACTTAAATTAGGTGCTAAAACTAGAAAATCCTGATAGCGATAGTTATTTAAGGCTACCTGTTGGTAAATTGTCCGCGCAACAAAATAGGCTTCTGCATACCGCGAATCTGCTTTGACTGGCTGCAAAAACTTACTTAAACGTTCATCAAACCCACTCGTTTTTGTCCAAACCCCATTTAGTAAAGAGCTAGGACTTGTTTGAGTAAGTGGATACTCTTGAGTTTGATAATCTAATTGCTGATTTTGCCAAAAATGCTCTAATTGGCCGATTGTACGTTGCACTACGTAGTCATAGTCACCTGGTTCAGCATTATTATCAATTTTGCCAATTTTTGTCTTAAAAGCTAAAGTTGTATTTTTTGCTTTTTTTGAAATTAAACGAACCGAGGTTAACTCTTGCAAAGAAAAATGTGAAAAATCAGAAAAATAAAATTCCATCGTGCTCAAGTTATTGCTTTTTGCTAAGAACTCATTAAGCAATAATTGCATTTCATCTTTGGTAGCAAATTTTTCTGATAAACGTTCAATAAACTCATCATAAATAATTCTTAAGTCATGAATTTTATAGCTGGTCTCTTCATTTAATTTCTTTTCATCAATATTGTCTAACTCAATATTGCCGGCTCGTACAGATAAAATAGCCTCATACATTTGTCTTAAGGCACCGGATGTAACTTGAGTTTGATTCTGAAATAGTTTTAATTCACCTTGATGATCTTTAACAATTTGCTCTAGTAGCATGACACTAGCGGCATCATCTAGAATTTGTGGTAGTTTAATTGCCTCATCTCTCAAGAAATACCAAGCTAACCGTGAGAAAGAAAGGATGTGCAATTTATTTACTGCAACTTGTTTTTTATTTGTTAAAACAGAGAGCTTGCTAAGTGCGCGTACTTCTGTGGTAAACTTAATATGGTTTGGCACAATAATAAAAACATCGTGTCTTTTATCTTGGTAGTATGACTTAACAGCTTGATCAATTATTTCATTTTGCAAGTTGTCTACTTGTCTACCAGTAATTACATTAATCATAAGTCTCTAGTCTCCTTAGCAAATATTTTAGCATATGAGACAAGGCAATTAGACTTAATGAAATTTATAATCTAGGAAGGATAATTGTGAATAAAAAAATAGAAGTCAAAGCACATGGAAAAGTAATTCTTATTGGTGAGCATTCTGTAGTTTATGGCTATGATGCCCTCGCTCTTCCAATCCAGGCCTTAAATATCACCACAACTGTTGAAGAAACTGATGGTCCTACTTGGATGGATACAACTCATTATCATGGTGCTTTTTTTGATGCACCTGCTGAATATGATGGTATTAAATATATTGTGAAAACTTTACTTGAAAGAGTAAAGAACGCTCCTAATCTCAAAATTACTTATACTGGTGAAATTCCTATGGAACGGGGTTTTGGATCAAGTGCTGTTGTAGCTTTAGGAACTACCAAGGCTGTCTCACAGTTTTTAGGATTAACTCTTTCTGAATCTGAGATCATGAAAATCACTAATCATGCAGAAATGATTAATCATGGAAAAGCTTCCGGCCTTGACGCTGCTACCGTAAATTCCGATTACTTAGTTTTCTTCAATAAACAAGATGGACCAAAACAGCTTTCTCAAAAATTAGGTGCTACCTTATTAATTATGGATACGGGTGAACTTGGAAATACCAAAGTCGCAGTTAAATCAGTTAAAAAGCAAATGGATGAAAGTGATCTTAAAAAGAAACAAATTGCACGGCTTGGAGAATTAGCTACCGCAACACGACAAAATTGGTTTAACCAAAATGCAGAAGAGATCGGAAAGATTTTTAATGAAGCCGAAAACATCCTTGCCTCCTTTAAGCTTTCAACTGAAAGAATCGATAATATTTGTAAAATTGCCAATGAAAATGGCGCTTTAGGAGCTAAATTATCTGGTGGTGGCTTAGGTGGCATTGTAATTGCCCTATGTCCTAATCAAGAAGTTGCTCAAAAAATTGCCGAAAAGGCTAAAGCTAATTTTGATAATGACTGGATTGAGGAAATTTAATGAAAAAAACTGCTCGTGCCCACACTAATATCGCCTTAATTAAATATTGGGGAAAAGCTGACCAAGCTTTAAAGACACCGTTAATGTCTAGTCTTTCAATGACATTAGATGCTTTTTATACTGATACTACATTTGAACATGATTCTTCATTAACTGAAAATACATTTATTTTAAATGATCAAAAACAATCAGTAGAAGACAGCAAGCGAGTTTTTAATTATATTCATTTATTACAAGAAAAGTTTGGCATGACTGACCACTTTACAATTCGGTCTACAAACCATGTTCCTACTTCTGCTGGTCTTGCTTCCTCAGCGTCAGCTTTTGCGGCTCTTGCAACAAGCTTTGCTGCAAGCTATGGATTAGATCTTTCTAAAAAAGAACTCTCAAGACTTGCACGGCTTGGGTCAGGCTCAGCGACTAGATCAGTTTATGGTGGCTTTGTTGAATGGAAAAAAGGATTTGATGATGAGAGCTCCTATGCAGTTCCAATTGATGAAAATCCTGATCTTGATCTTTCTCTCCTAGCAATCGAAATTAATACAAAGCAGAAAAAAATTTCTTCAACAAAAGGAATGCAATTAGCTCAAACTTCTCCTTTTTATCAGCCTTGGTTAGCTAGAAACGAACAAGAAATTACTGAAATCAAGCAAGCTATTCAAAATAATGACTTTACTAAGATTGGTGAACTTAGCGAACTAAGTGCTAACGAAATGCACGCTTGCAATTTAACCGCTAAAGAACCGTTTACTTATTTTGAACCGGAAACCATTAAAATTATTAAATTAGTTGAAGAATTAAGAAAAAATGGCATCGAGTGTTACTATACAATTGATGCCGGTCCAAACGTAAAAATTATCTGCACCTTAAGAAATAGAAAAGATATTATTTCAGCTGTTCAGAAAACCTTGACTAATGTTAAAATAGTCGTTGCGAGTTTCGGCCCAGGCGTTACTCTGCTTTAGTAATTTGAAAATAAAAAGATTAGAGGAATATTCGTTGATTACAGAACAAGCACCAGGAAAGTTGTATATTGCGGGAGAGTATGCAGTTCTTGAGCAAAACTGCCCTGCCATTTTAGTAGCAGTAAATGAATTTGTACGTGTTTCAATTGCAAAAAGTACAGGTACAAGTGGGTTAATTCATTCTAAACAGTATTCTCAAGATTCAATTCACTGGATCCGTAAAGGTAACCAAATGGTTATTGATAATCGTGATAATCCGTTTGAATACATTTTATCTGCTATTAAATTTACAGAACGTTTTTGTCTTGAACAAAAAGTTCCAATGTCTTTATACGACCTACATGTTAATTCAGATCTTGATTCAGCCGATGGTAAGAAATATGGTCTTGGCTCTTCAGCTGCTGTAACAGTTGCTACAGTGAAGGCTATCCTTAATTTCTATGGATTACACTGTACAAAAGATCTTATTTTTAAACTTTCTGCTATTTCTCACTACAGCGTTCAAGGTAATGGATCTGCTGGTGATATTGCAGCAAGTGTTTATGGTGGTTGGCTTGCTTATCAAACTTTTGATAAAGCATGGCTTAAGACAGAATTAGCTACTAAATCTCTTAGCGAAGTTTTAAATGAAGCTTGGCCTGGTCTTAAGATTCAACTATTAACTCCTCCCGAAGGATTAAACCTAGTAATTGGTTGGAGTCAAAAGCCTGCTTCAACTTCTCAATTAGTTGATAAGACTAATGCAAAGAAAAAGTTCATTAGGACGCAATACGACACCTTTTTAGATGAATCCCGAAAATGTGTTCTTGATATGATTAGGGGCTTTAATGAAAAAAATATTTCTTTAATTCAAAAACAAATTCGTTTAAATCGTCAGTTATTAAAAGACTTTGCTTCTCTTAACCATATTGCTATCGAAATTCCACGTTTAACTAAATTAATTAATATTGCCGAACAATTTAATGGCGCTGCTAAGACTTCTGGTGCAGGAAATGGCGATTGTGGTATTGTGATTGCAGATGAAAAAACTGATATCGAAGAAATGAAAAATAATTGGCGTAAAAATGGAATTATGCCATTGAACTTTCTAGTTCACTCAATTGCTTAGTGGGAAAAATTATGTCACAAAGATCTCAAAGAAAAGAAGAACATCTAGCATTAGCTAAGATGTTTTTTAATAGTAATAAAGATAATGATTTTAATCATGTTCATTTAATCCGCCCTGCTCTTCCAGAAAGTGCAGTAAGTAGAGATAGTATTTCAACTGAAATGTTTGGTCACCAAATTAGTGCTCCCTTCTTTATTAATGCAATGACTGGCGGCTCTGATACTTCCTATACCATCAATCAACGTTTAGCTAAAGCGGCTGCTGCAGAAAACATTCCGATGGCTTTAGGATCCGCTAGCATTCTTGAAAAAGAAATTGATCAAATAAAGAGCTTTGAAGTTGCACGTCAAGAAAATCCTGATGGACTAATTTTTGCAAATGTTAATCCAACTACTGATCCAAAAGCAGCTCAAAAGATTGTTGACGCTTTAGATGCAAATGCATTACAGATTCACCTTAATAGTGTTCAAGAAGCTGTAATGCCTGAAGGCGATCGAGATTTTCATTGGATAGACAATCTAAAAGAAATTAGAGATACAGTCGATGTGCCAATTATTATTAAAGAAGTTGGAATGGGAATTGATCCTGAATCTCTTCGTACCCTTTTAATCAATGACTTTTCAATTATCGATTTAGGTGGAAGCGGCGGAACTAATTTTGCCCAAATTGAAAATGAAAGACGAAAGACTCAAAAATTAAACTTTTTAGAAGATATAGGTCTTTCTACTGTCAAAACGCTGCTTGCAGCACGTACTATCCCCGTCAATAAGACTATTATTGCGGCTGGTGGTATTACAAATGCACTTGATATTTTTAAGTCTTTAGTTTTAGGAGCACAGTATGTTGGTATAGCAAACTATTTCTTGCAGTTTGCTAGTCAAGATTCTGAGACTTTAATTGCTGCTATTCAAAACTTAAAATATGAATTAAAACTTTTAACTGCTCTATTTGGTTTAGATCATATTTCTAAAGCCGATGAAGTTAAATATTATTTGGATACTGATCTTTACAATTTCACTCGACAACTCTATAATTAGTGCTATTTCTTTGGATGGCTGCTTACAGCAGCCATCCTTTTTATTTTTTTATGATACTAATGTTAAAGTAACAATTTTATTAATTTAAATATAAAAGTAAAAAAGTTCATTAAATCAAATTTTGATCTATACCAAAAGTTAATTAATGAACTTCATTCTCCTAAATATCAAAAGTCAATTGATATTGGTTTTATTCTTTTATCAAATGAATTTCGCGGTCAAATAATTCATGCATTTCTTCAGTAAAATTATGGGCAATAAATACAATTGTCGTTTTACTTTTTAATAATTTGTCTAAAATATCAATGGTTCCACTTTGATCAATCGCACTCGTCCCCTCATCGATTAAAATAATATCACTCTCATGAACTTGAGCCCTTGCTAAAACAATTTTCTGCCTCTGTCCTCCAGAGATGTTTAATTTATCAAGATCCAGTTTTTTATTAATGCCCTCATCAAATTTTTGCAGATCAGAAGATAAATCTACTTCTTCTACTGACCTTTCAACTTTATTATCGAGCTTATTGTTAAACATAGTAATGTTTTCTTTAATGGAGGCTGGGAATATAACCGGATCTTGCGGTAAGTATCCAATTGCTTTCAAATCTGGATTAATTTCATTTCCATCCTTATCTTCAAAAATAATCTTTCCAGCACTAGGTGCTAATTCTCCCAATATCAATTTAAATAGAGTTGATTTACCAGTACCAGAATCTCCTGTTAAGAGAATCTTTTCACCCTGATTAATCTGAATATCCGGATAACTTAGTTTTTCGCCATTTGGAAAATCGAGTCTTAATGATTCTGTTTTAATTACAGTAGGCATATTTGTTTTTTGCTTATCTGAAACTTGAACTTTTTCCGCTGCTTCATTTACTTCTTCAATTAGACTCTTTACTCCCTTCATTTCTCCCCTAGCCTGAGAGATTTGATTAATTGCTTGATTTAAATAAAATCTAAAATTTCCCACTATTAATAGAGTACTCATTTGTACTAAGCCATTTTTGACTAAAAATCCGGTCAAAACAAATATGATCAACCCAAACAATGCAGAAGCTATCCCGTTAATCGCATTAAGTAATTTAGTATAAGTAGTTTGCTTAACAGTTGCGTCTTCAAGTTTTTTACTAGCATTTTGAGTGACAGAAAATAGCTTTGCACCAGCTGCAAATTGTCTTAATTGATCTAAACCGCGTAGCCAGTCGTTTAAAGTATCTAAATATATTTCATTGCTAGTCGAAATAAGTTTATTAGCTTTTTGGAGTGGTTTTTCAATCAATTTTGGCAAAGCTAGAGAAATGGCTACAATTATACAAATTGTAATTAATAGAACCCAATTTAACATAATTAAATATATGATAATTGCAATAAGTTGAACAACTCCAAAAATTAGATTTAGAAGAGAGCCATAGTAATTATCATTAATTAATTCTAAATCATTAGTTAGTCTATTTTGAATTTTTGAAACCGGATGATCTCTATCATCATGGAAATAATGATCTACTATTTTTTCTCTTACACTATTATTTAAATCTTGCGTTTGAGCAAGAAGTAGATATTGTGTCAGACTAAATAGTGCATAAAACATTATACACACAGTTAAACTAATAGCTGAAATTATCAAAAAATTTGGTAAATTTCTTGAAAGAATAATATTCGTCTCTATTTGAACTAAGGCCGTCATCGCAATTGTTAAAAGAGGAGAAAGAATAGCTAAAATTGAAAACAGAAAAAAACGTGCCCTATTAATTCGAATAAAATTTCTTAAATTCATTATTCCTCTTCCCCTTTCTTAGCTAATCTTATTTCTTGATCAAACTTAGCTCTTAACTCTGGTGTAAAATTATGGGCAATCATTAAAATTGTCTGATCTGTTTTAAGCAAAGCAGTAATAATCTCTTCAGTAGCTTTTTGATCAATTGCACTAGTTACCTCATCCATCAATACAAATGGCTGATTATAAATTTCACTTCTAGCTAATACAATTTTCTGGCGTTGTCCTCCCGATAAATTATTTTTCTTTAGATTAACTACTGTATCAATTCCAGAAGGCATTTTATCTAAATCACTTTTTAATTCGACATTCTTAACAACATTCATTAATTGTTTTTCTGTTCTTTTAACAAACATCGTTATATTATCTTTAATTGAAATCGGAAAAACTATTGGATCTTGCGGTAAATAACCCAGGCTAGCATTGGTTATTGGCTGACTTTCCTTATCAAAATAAGTAATCTTACCACATTTAGTCTCAATTTTTCCCAATAATGCTTTAAATAAGGTGGACTTACCTGTTCCCGAATCTCCAGTTAAAAGTACTTTTTCACCAGGTTTAATAGTGAAATTTGGATAAGTGATAGTTTCTCCTTCGTCGTATGTAAATTTCAAATTTTCAACCGATACACCATAAGCAGCTGTCTTTACAGTCTGCTTTTCTTTTTTGCGTAAAGTTAAAATTTCCTCTCTTAATGTTTTGGTTGATTTAACTAAAGTAATTGAATGGGTAATTTCCCAAACTGCTGAAAAGATAGTTGATCCAAATCCACCCGCTACAGCGAATTCTCCAAAAGAAATCACATGATTTAAGAATAAAATTCCTGCAAAAAATGATATTCCTATTTGTGCTAAGGCATTTCCGAAACCATTGAATAAGTAGGAAGTAGTTTGGTACCGATAGTTTTTCTTATTTGCCTTCGTGTAATCGTCACTTGCCTTATGTAGCTGTCTTCTCAATCTCTCATATGCACTAAAGCGTCTTAACTCTTGCAGTCCACCAAACCAATGCTCAATCGTATTTAGCAACTTTTCATTTTTATCATTTACGTTCTTAGTTGCCTGAGCTGTTTTCTTTTCCATAATTTTAGGTAGAAGAAAATTAATTCCTAGTAATATCGCACTAACTAAAATTAAGCTCCAGTTCATAGTAAATAACAAAACAACTGCGATTAAAATTTCAAGAGTTCCACTCAAAATTGATAGCCATGGAGTAGCAAAGTTGGTAGTTAATAGCTTAAGATTTGCTGTTAATTGATTTTGCATTTTGGAAGTTTTTTCATCTTCTGAAGAAGCATAGTAATGCTCAATAATTTCTTCTCTAATCCTATGAACATAGTCTTGTGTTTGTCTTGTGAAAGCAATTGTTGCAATTGGTAATAAAACTGCCGTCCCTATTTCCATCCCAGCCTGAATAAAAGTCCAAAAAAGATATCCATTTAAATTACCTTTAAGAATATTGTTTAATGAATCTTTAAAAAGATATTCTCCCATTGAACCCGCAACTGCATATAAAATATACAAACAAAAAATCAATATTGAACGGGGAACATTAATTTTAACCAACTCTTTAAACGTCATTATTTACCCCTCCTATTTTTATTTGTTATTAATTATACTAATATTTTTTTAATTTACAATCATATTTTTATAAGCGGACAAATTTATGCACTAAGTGGTATATTTTCGGACTTAGCAAGTATGCTATACTTATTTTATCTATGATAAATCGAGGTGATTACTAAGTGTTTATTCTAAATAACTTAGGATTAAGCTTAAAACTGAATTATTTTCTTTCAGTTATTAAGCTATATTTAATAAATATCCCCAAATTTGATGAAAGTTTGGGGTTTGTTAACTAAAATCTAGCTATCTTTTCCCTAAACTTTCATGTACTCAATAAATTTAAGTATTAAAAAGGAACGGGAAAATGACTAACAAAAATAACTATAATATTATAAGCCTCTTAATTGGCCGGATCGGAACAAATGTTGCTGACTCTCTTTTCTATATGGCAATATTGTGGTACTTTAAAACCCATTTTAATTCACCAATGCTTCTTTCAGTGATATTCATAGCTGAATCTAGCATTGATATGTTTTCGTTTACTTTAGGACCTATAATTGATCGCATAGATATCAAAAAAGCATTAAAACTAGTGACAATTATTCAAGCAATGCTGAGTATAATCATTATTCCACTATTTAATAATCAAAAATTACACTTTTTAGGAATTACATTTTTGATAGTAGTCTATGTTTTGTCAACTATCGGCTCAACATTAATCTATCCTGCTGAAGACAAGATACTGCCCAATATAGTAGAAAAGAAAGAATTACCTAAAGTTAATGGGATTTTTCAGATGTCTTATCAAACTTTAGATTTATTTCTCAATGCTGGAGCAACAATCCTAATTACCTTTTTATCTATAAAAAATACAATTATTATTTCAGCATTAGTATTTGCATTTGCACTTTTGTTCTACACGCGTTTACACTTTAAACTTCCAGCTGCCTCATCACCTGAAGGTAATACTAGCTATTTCAAAGATTTAGTGAGTGGTTGGCAAGCATTACGCACTAATAAAAATATTTTAGTTTTAATCTTACCTTTTGCTCTAACCAACTTATTTTATGGAATATCATCTGTTGGTTTACCTTACTTTGCCACCAAATACTTAAACAATAGTGCAGTTAGCTATGGAAGTTTAGAACTTGCCTCTTCAATTGGAGGATTACTAGGCAGCCTTATCGTACAGCGACTTTACGTGAAAGACAGTCAACTAAGGCTATTAATTGTCACTTGCTTAATGCTTTCTGGATTAGCAATTGTTTTAGAAGTGATAGCTGCTCCAATCCGGCCTATTTTAATTCTAATATTTGCCCTATGTAGTACTTTCTGGATTAGCATTATGAACATTAATTTTAAGGTTCTAGTTCAAGAAAGTTTTCCTTCTAGTTTATTAGGGCGAATTATCACGATTAACAGCAGCATTGTTAATTGCATGATTCCGATTGGATCATTTTTAGGAGGATTTATTGTTAAAAAATACGGTGCTCGTCCAGCCATTATTCTTGAAGGGCTGGCTCAGCTAGTGACAGCTGTCTTCTATCTAATAATGTTTTTAAAAAGAAAAAGAGCATAAATGCTCTAACTGAAGTGCCATAGAAAAGTTAGACATTTATAAAATTTTAAAGATTTGATAATACA
>NZ_PCYR01000099.1:0-488 GCF_002553805.1 Lactobacillus sp. UMNPBX19 | reverse complement strand
ATGTAATCAGCTGCACGCATGGTATCTTCATCATGTTCGACCACAATCAATGTATTGCCTAAGTCACGCATTTGATGCAACGAATGAATCAAGCGATCATTATCGCGCTGATGTAATCCAATTGATGGTTCATCAAGAACATACATAACACCAGACAAATTTGATCCGATTTGTGTTGCTAAACGAATTCGTTGTGCTTCACCACCTGACAAAGTTCGAGCTGAACGTGACAACGTCAAATATTCTAGCCCAACGTTTTTCAAGAAACGTAATCGATCTTTAATCTCCTTAACAATTGGTGCTGCAACTTCTTGATCCTGTTGTCCAAATGACAATTGTTCAAAAAATGATAGTTCATGGTCTACTGATTGTTCAGAAATCTGACCAATATTTTGACCACCAATTTTCACAGACAATGCGCCCTCATTTAACCGATAGCCATGACATGCTTGACACGGTAATTCATCCATATAGCTACGCATTTGCTC
>NZ_PCYR01000098.1:0-493 GCF_002553805.1 Lactobacillus sp. UMNPBX19 | reverse complement strand
ATTCGTTACGGTCTTTTACTCCTTTCAAGTGGTCCGTTGGAGAAGTGATGGCTCCGCTAATCATGGATATTTGATTACTAGCAAGCTTATCGATTTCTTTCGGATCATACTGTGCTAGATTAATTCCAGCCCATTCACAAATAGAGTTAAAGAGAACTCTTTTAGAAAGGTCGAATAACTCAAAAGTGCCATGTTGCTGATCGAGTTCGGTTGCAAGATTTTGATCTAGAATAGCTCTATAGTCTTCCATACGTTCTGGAGTCATCAAATCCATGAAATAATTTTTACGTTGATGGTGTTTCTTTCCATCTATCGTCTGTACGCCGTCTTCACCAAATAAAGTTTTCAATACTCCTTTTGGCATAGACCCTTCCCGCTTGAAGTTTTCAGGATTATAAAATTTACGCGCTGCTTCTTCTCCATAAACGGTTGTAATTTCTTCTGTCAGAAATTCTGCTTTTGCTACTGGAGCATCTGCTTCTTCACGAAGCTC
>NZ_PCYR01000097.1:0-496 GCF_002553805.1 Lactobacillus sp. UMNPBX19 | reverse complement strand
TTCAAATCTAGTGCCGACTTTTTCTGCAGCTCGTTTCATAATATTAATTTCTTGATTATTAACGAAAAACGCCTTAGCGACTTGTCGCTTCCCTTCACCATCCTTTGCTCCACCCAAATTAACTACTTTTATAGCTGTCACCTTTTCTGCTAGTTCACACGCATCTTTCACATTTTCTAACAGAATCAGTAAATTATATTTGTCCGTTATTCCGCTGTTGAGAGCTTCAATTGATTCATCTGAACCTTTTATTACCAGTTTTACATTATCAGGGCGAGCCATTCGTAAAGCAGCCGTCCGTAAGCTATCGTTAGCAACCTCATCATTAGCGATTAAAACGCAGTCCACTTTCAAATACTTTATCCATGCAAAAGCTATTTGACCATGCAACAATCGATGATCTACTCTCACTAATTTAATCATGCTGATACTCCTCTCTAATTTTATACACTTGTTTCAACACCTCTCGAACGTTATCCATAGAAACTTCGTTTTC
>NZ_PCYR01000096.1:0-496 GCF_002553805.1 Lactobacillus sp. UMNPBX19 | reverse complement strand
GGTCTTGAGACCCTTCATTCACCTTATGGGGGGAGTAAATGAAAAAGTTATCTATGCTTAGTACTATAGAAGTAAAATGTGAAGAAATTGTGAATTTTTGATTGCTACGAGATTACATTTTGTCGGATATTTGATTACATATGAAATAATCAATGGGGTAATATAAAAAATCGCTTTTATTTTCCAAAGGAGATAGTATGATAAGGCATAGGATTAATATGGGGGGATGGCATTGCAGATTTTAAAATGGATTGTTGATGGGGTTTTAATACTAAACGTGGCGGGAGCTTTATATACGGTTTTTAGACAACGTCGGGATATTGCCGCGACTTGGGCCTGGCTATTGGTACTATGTTTTTTGCCATTATTTGGATTCGTTATTTACGCCTTTGTCGGTCGCAAGCTGCCGGAAAATAAATTATTTCCGTTAAAAAGCAAAACCCGCTTAGAATTAGACCAAATTATGGAACATCAACGTAAGGAGTTAAAGGAAACG
>NZ_PCYR01000095.1:0-500 GCF_002553805.1 Lactobacillus sp. UMNPBX19 | reverse complement strand
TTGCCATCCTCAAAAAGAACAAAAGCAGGAATACCCATCAATCCTTGTTCTTGCGCAATGGCTAAGTTTGCATCACGGTCAGCATCAAACCAGTTAATACCTGCAGAAGTGACACTTTTTTTAATATCTTTAACTAAAGGCTTGATAGCTTTGCAGTCACCACACCAATCAGCTTGCAAGAACATCACTTGCTTACCAGGCTTTGCGATTTCTTGGCGAATTGTTTCATCATCATTTAACTCTGGTTGATAAAATTCCATGTTCATGCCCTCTTTCACTTATTTATAGTAAGAATATCAACTATCTATTCATTAGTCAATGATAGCCTCTTTGAGTATGAACGATTAACCACCAAATCGCAACCAATTTAAATAACTAAACCTCACGCAATCGTAGATCTTGTACTCGTGTTTGCCCAATAACACGTAGGAAACGATAATAGAACCAAGCAAGCACCGCTGGGATCGCAACCCCGAAGACAATCAACAAAATTAAGCCTT
>NZ_PCYR01000094.1:0-504 GCF_002553805.1 Lactobacillus sp. UMNPBX19 | reverse complement strand
GGTGCACCAACTGTGTTTGATACAACACCCTTAACCTTAGTATTCAATAGTGATGGCTTTGATTGGTAATACAATGGTGCGATTCCCGCATCATCTTGAATAATCTTTTCAGCCTTAGCGTAATCTTGGAAACGCTTTGCCTTATCACTGACATCAGTTGTCTCAGCAGCATTAACTGCATTGTCATAATCTGTATTCTTCCAGCTACCATTGTTAAAGTCTGAATCAGACTTATACAAGTCTAAGAAAGTTGATGGATCAGCATAATCAGCCCCCCAAAGTGAATTAACAATATCAAACTTTTTAGTCTCTGATAGTGACAGACGTTGCTTAAATGGCACTGTCTTAATCGTCACCTTCAATCCAGGTAGCTTTTCCATTTGCGCTTGGACAAATTCAGCTGAACGCTTTGCTCCATCAGTATCATCAGTCAAATATTGCAAGGTAACTTTCTTCTTACCAATTTCCTTTAGACCTTGCTTCCACAACTTTTTAGCTTCCTTT
>NZ_PCYR01000093.1:0-506 GCF_002553805.1 Lactobacillus sp. UMNPBX19 | reverse complement strand
ACATATGTGCCATTGAACCACCTAAGGCTGGTAGAATTAAAAAGCTAATAGATGATGCGACAATCTGTGGGATACAGATAAAGCAATTAAATAGTCCCAAAACTATACCATCATGTTTACCATCTAGCGCGTTTGTCAAAATTGTAAATGGAATCGTAATTAATGCAATCCAAGCAACTCCAAATAGGGCAAAGGCAATGATTGATGACAACTTAGTTGTACCAAATGCTATCATTAGGAAGCCAATACCACCAAGAATCATGCTAACTGTATATGCAGGTCGACGAGTCTTCTTAGTTAAGCGTGCAAAGAAAAGTCCAACAATAATGGCAACAATTGAGTACACAGCTTGAACAATTCCAAACCAATTTCCAGCTGCTTGATAACCAGCAGTTGATGGATCAGTCACATGCCATATGTTTTCGGCCAAGGCACCTGTTGAATAGGTCCACATGTAAGGAATCGCAAACCAAACAAAGAATTCGACAATACCTAATAACCAGAAT
>NZ_PCYR01000092.1:0-519 GCF_002553805.1 Lactobacillus sp. UMNPBX19 | reverse complement strand
AAGAAGGTATGACGATGATTGTGGTGACTCACGAAATGGGCTTTGCTAAGCAGGTTGCTGATCGTGTGGTATTCTTCGCAGATGGTTATATTCGCGAAGAAGGTGCACCAAAAGAAATTTTTGATCATCCACAAGATCCACGTACACGTGATTTCTTAGATAAAGTTTTGAATGTATAAATAAGAGAGCGAGACAAAAGTCGTTTTGAAGCCGGTGTGTAACGTAGTTTTCGTCATTTTTGGCCGAAGCAAAGCGAAGGACAGAAATGTCGTAAATTGCGTTACATTGAGGCTTCAGACTTTTGGAACGCGTTTATGCTGTCAAACTAACATGCGTTTAATTAATATCTTTTAGCACAAAAATTAGAGGCTGAGACAACATCCGTCCCAGCTTCTTTCTTTTTTAAGGTTATCACCGAAGTTTCAGTCACTTTTTTGTCAAAAATCCAGCATTCCGGAAACGCTTACAAAAAATGGCGGTTTGTGAATTAATAATTGTTATTTCGTTCACATAATGTGC
>NZ_PCYR01000091.1:0-542 GCF_002553805.1 Lactobacillus sp. UMNPBX19 | reverse complement strand
TGCATCGCGACGTCCGAAATCAGCTGTGGTTGCGTATGTTTGCCGTCAAAGCTCACCCGACTTTTTCGTTCAGCCTTTGGATCGCTCATCCGTTCTTCAACTAAAGTGTTCCACTTACCACAATTGGGACAGCGTCCTAAAAATTTAGGGGAGGCGTATCCGCAATTATTGCATACAAACTGGGTCTTAACTTTTGCCATTCTCCCGTCCTCTCAATCCGTGTGATCACCTTATAGAATAGCATGGATCACCTAGATTTATTAGTGATTTGTTTGACCTTTATTGATTTTTAATTATCGTTTGGTTGAACCAAAGCCCCCCGTCCGCGTTTGGAGGTTACCCGTTTCAACATCCGCAGTCAGGTAGTTCATGAAAATTCCTTGACCAATCCGTTCACCCTTCTTAATGGTGATGTCCGTAATTCCGTAGTTAATTAATTGGAAGAAAATTTCTCCTTCATTACCGGAATTATTGTAGTAATCAGCGTCAACAATTCCCACCCCATTAGGTAAAATTAATCCTCGTTTTAGCGGATTGCTGGA
>NZ_PCYR01000090.1:0-545 GCF_002553805.1 Lactobacillus sp. UMNPBX19 | reverse complement strand
TTAGAAAACCTAGAAAGCATTCCAGGCTTTGCACAGACCACTGCAGTCAGAGTTTTAGCAGAGTTAGGAGATTTACGCAGATTTAGTAATCCTAATAAAATCAATGCTTTTATCGGAATTGATCCAGGCAGATATCAGTCAGGAGAAATGGAATCTAATTTAAGTATTACTAAACATGGCAATGCAGTCGCACGTAAGTTGCTTTATCGAGCTATTGGACAAATTGATAATGCAGCTAAGACAAATCCGTGTCATATAGCAGATTATTATGAAAGCAAAAAGCTATCCTCTCAAACCAAAGGTTTCAAAAAGATAGCTATTGCTTCAATTCATAAACTAATCAGAACCATTTATGCCCTGATTATCAATGATCAACCATATGATTACAACGTAGCCACACATAATCAAAAAGACTTTAGTCGTAATTAATTGATCAAGTACATTATAACGCTAAGCCCAAAAATCAGATATGGATCTGGGCTTATTTGTCGTGTCTAACTAAAAAAATAAATCGACACTAAAAGATGTTTAAGTTGAAATTTAAA
>NZ_PCYR01000008.1:0-73072 GCF_002553805.1 Lactobacillus sp. UMNPBX19 | reverse complement strand
AAATCCTGTCGATAGAATATCATAGATATTCATCAACAGGAAAAATTATACAGCCGATTAATTAAATTAACAGAAAGGTTCAAAAATTGTGACTAATCTTCACGTAATTCAAGCAGATATCACCAAATTAAAAGTCGACGCAATTGTTAACGCCGCTAATCGTACCCTTTTAGGCGGCGGAGGGGTAGACGGTGCTATTCACCGGGCTGCTGGCCCAGAATTACTAGCAGAGTGTCGAACGCTCAAGGGATGCGACACTGGGGAAGCCAAGATAACTAAAGGCTACAATTTACCAGCTAAACATGTTATTCACACTGTAGGACCAGTTTATAATCCTAATTTTGCTCAAAAAGATGAAAAACTTTTAGCAAATTGTTACCGCCATAGTCTCAATCTGGCTAAAAAGTATAATTTACATTCCATTGCTTTTTCTTGTATTTCAACTGGTGTATATGGCTATCCAAAAGAAGAAGCTGCCAAAATAGCTGTTGAAACTACAAGAAGCTGGCTTAAACAACAAAAATTTAATATTGAGGTCTACTTTTGCGTATTTGATTCAGAAAATAAAGCCATATATAATAAATTAACGTCTTAACTAAAGTGAGGAGTTTTAGATGAGTTTAAAATATGCAAAACGAAGTCAGGTGATTTGGTTTGCTATCTTAGCTGCAATTAAGGCTTGTAATATATTATTTGTGGCTTATATGATCAAGATTATGCTGAATGTGGCATCATCGCATTCAAATGATGTAATGCACTTGGTGCGTTTAGCAACTTTAACGGCTTTAGGGCAGCTATGCTTCATGATGAGTAATTTCATCTATGAGCGTGTAAAAATGGGGATCATTCGTGATGTTAATATGGTTTTCAAGCAGGCTAATTTACAATATTTGGTTGACCAAGGTGAACCAGATATAAAAAATGGTTTGTCACTTATGACTAATGATTTGAAACAAATTGAAACAAATCGAATTACAGCTCAACTTGATATGATTTATCAAGGTCTAACTTTTATTGGATCATTAGCTTTTGCCTTATATAATTCCTGGCAAATGACTATTATTTTCGTAGTTGCGATGGCGGCCCCAGCTGTTGTACAAATCTTTACTAGTAGAATTATTACCAAAAAATCTAAAATTTGGGCTAAAACAAATGCTAATTATACTCAGAATGTTTCTGATTCATTAAATGGGGCTCAATCAGCTAAACTCTATAATGTTAGAGATAATATTGTCGTAAGAGCAACAAAATCAGCTCAAAATATGGAAAATGCTCTGCGAAATATGAACTTAACTCAAGCTTGGGCCTTAGAATTAATTTATTCTGCTGCTGAATTATTCTGTTTCATTATTCCATGTACGATTGGTGGCATAATGATGATGCAGGGAAGCTTAAGTGTTGGTACCTTATTTATGATGGTAGATTTGGCAATGAACTTTATTACGCCAGTCGTAACCTTGTTTAATGAATTTAACCAAGTTAAATCAACCGTTCCAATGTGGAAGAAAACACAAAAAGCCCTTAATTATGAAATAAAAGAAAATTCAGAGAAAGCCAAGAAGTTTGAAGGACTAGATGTAAAAAATCTTTCGTATCAAACTAAGTCAGATAAGCATACAATTTTTACAGATGTTAATTTACAAGTTAAACTTGGAGAAAAGATTCTGCTCATGGCCCCAAGTGGTTGGGGCAAAACTACTTTGTTGCGCCTAATGCTTGGTTTAAAGAAGCCAGTAAAGGGTAAAATTTTGATTAACGGAAAGAATGTAACTGGGGACTGGGCAAAAGCTCATAATTATTTCTCTTATGTTAATCAAAAACCTTTTATGTTCGATGATACGTTGCGGTTCAATATTACCTTAGGTAGAAAGGTTAGCGACGAAAAATTAAAGCAGGTTATTCATTTAGCAGGATTAGATGAATTAGTCAAAAAAGAGGGACTTGATCATAAAGTTGGCGAAGCTGGCAATGGGTTATCAGGTGGACAAATCCAACGAATTGAAATTGCTCGTGCCTTATTGTCAGGACGACCAATTTTATTAGCTGATGAAGCTACGAGTGCTCTAGATCCGAAGTTGTCTCTAGCGATCCATGAAACTCTTTTGAAAAATCCTGATGTTGCAGTAATTGAAGTTGCTCACAAAATTTCACCAAAAGAAAAAGCGATGTTTAATAAAATTGTTCACTTAGACATGAGTGAAGGAAGTAAAAACAAAAATAATTAAAAATAAGCTTGAGAGGTTTTATACCTCTCAAGCTTATTTCTTTAGTTTAATTTTGCAAAAAAGTTAGTGAAGATTTTTTCTTGCTTCGGATCGTTTAATAGCTTATCTGGTCGCCATTGAATACCCAACATTGTTTGATCAGTTGATTCGATAGCTTCAATAATACCATCAGGAGCAGTAGCAACAATATTAAAGTTGTTGGCAATCGTCTTAATAGCTTGATGATGATGGCTATTAACGTAGGGATGAGTTCCTACAGCTTTAGCAAGTTCACTTTCATCAGTTACATTAACGTGGTGACTTTCTAAAGAGAGATCATTTGGTTGAATATGTTGAACACCTGCACCAGAATTTTGAGTATAAATATCTTGGAAAAGTGTACCGTTAAAAGCAACATTTAACATTTGCATTCCGCGGCCAATTCCTAAAATTGGTAAATTGGAATCATGGGCATTTCTGATTAAGTTTAGCTCAAATTGGTCTCGATGTGGATCAGTTTCTCTAAGCTCAGGAAGTGGCTCTTCATTATAAAAAATTGGTGTGATGTCAGGACCGTCGCTAAGAATCAGAGCATCGAAATTGACACTAGGCACTGGCATCGTCTTTAAGCTTACTGGAGCAAAGACAAGAGGAAGAAATCCTAGTTTTACAACAGTGTCAACAACACTTCGATCAACAATTACCTCATTATTTTTAATACCTGCAGTAATACCGATAGTTTTCATAAAGAAACACTCCTTTAACAAGTTAGGCATTGCGAGATTGGGAAGAAAATTGCATGATTAAATAATTAATCAGTAGGGTAATCCCAGTTGCTGCAAATACCCATTCATAAGTAAACATACCAGAAATAGTTGAACCTAGTAAAGACCCCAAGACTGCCCCAACTGCTTGGAAGGATTGATTGTAAGAAAAGACCCTACCAAATGCTTCTGGTGGAACATTCAAAGTAAGAATTGTTTGAGCAGCTGGAAGTAAGCCAGCACTGATAATTCCTAATAAGAAACGCCAGAAAGCTAATGACCAGGCATTAGGAATAAAAGTCATTGGAATAAATAAAATAGTAGCAATTAATAATCCCCATCGCAAAACTTTTTCAGCACCAACACGATCCATTAAGTGACCAATATGTGATGCAGAGAGCATGGTACCAAGACCGGGTGTAGCCGCAACAATCCCGGCGATTAGGGCAATATTATTACTGTGCGGCATTAAAGATTTAACATAAAGAGAGACAATGGGATCGATAGACATAGTTGAAGATTGAACAATCATTGTCGTCACAAACATAATGATAATTAATTTAACATTAGGTAAGCTTTGCAGTATTTGTCCCATTGGTTTCATATTTTCTCGGGAAACTGGTGTGAAGTCCTCTTTTACTAATAACCATGTTCCTAAGAAAGTTAGAAACATTAGTCCCCCAGTAATAAAGAAGGGAATGCGATAACCGAATGCGCTTGATAAAGCACCACCAATTAGAGGCCCCACTAAGCTACCCGCAGTTCCTGCAGTCATCATTTGACTCATTACCCAGCCACTACGCTGATGCGGTGTCTCACCTGCCATGAGCGCCGTTGCGTTATTGATATAACCTGAAAATAAGCCTTGTAAGAAGCGCATACAGATAATGAAAAGCGCACTTTGAGCTAAGCCGGTAATAAAGATGGTTAAACTCATAACGCCAGCAGCACGCATGCACATTAATTTTCTACCTTTACGATCGGCTAAATTACCCCAGTAAGGGGAAATAATGGCCTGGGCAATAAAAGTCATGGCAAATGCTAACCCTGAGTAAAGGTTTAATTGTAGTTTATTATAATGACCTAGTTCAGCCATAAATAAAGAAATAAATGGCATTGTCATTGAATAACCTAATCCTGTAATAAAGCAGCCGAGCCACAAAGTATAAAAAGTTTTATGCCAACCATTTGGTAAAATGCTGGCTTGTGATTTATTCACCTAGTCATCTCAATTCTAAATTACTTTTTAATTTATAATAGGATTATTTTAGCACAGTGTTTTAAAAGTAATTATTTTTAACTTATTTAATTTTCTTAAAAAAGTAATGCGGATAGTCTTCTAACATGCTAATATTGATTAGCACAATAAGGTAAAGGTAGAGAATAGTGAAAAAGATGGAAGATTCTAAAGATAAGAAAAAAATTTTAACTAGAGAAGAGTATCGAAAGCGACTAGCAAGCCATGGTAAAGTGAACGTTTGGGACTTATTCTTAAACCGGCCATACATTTCAGTAGCTTTAATTGTGCTAGCAATTTTATTTATTATGACCAAGTGGTGGCTTGGTCTAGTAATTTTAATAATTGCTGCAATTGCTGGAGCATTTATCATTGTAAAAAGTAAAAATCCTGACAGAACTCTTAGTTTGGAATTTAAATTAGGTGGAAATAAGACACTTCATTTACTTAAAGCATTGCAGTTAGGAGCTTCAATGATAATGTTTTTGTCCACTTATATGCGACAAGTTGTTACTATTAATTTTCAAACTACTGGCTCACAAGATATGTTAAAAATGCTCCAAGGTGCGGCTGCTAGCACCAATAATGTTTATGCGGCTCAAGGAGCAAATGTAGTTGGATTACTTGATAGCTTATTAGGGGGGAGTTTATGGGGAACCTACCGCTATGCGACAAATAGTGGTCAATTTATGAATGATCCGGCAGGTAGATGGATTATGATTTGGACTTTCCTTTTAATGGTAGCCCCTGCTATTTGTGTTTTGGCACAATTCTTTAGAGAACCGTATTCACGTCGTGCTATGTTGGTGGGATCTGGTATTTCAACATTGTTATTTGTTCTAACACCAACCTTAATTCATCAATGGGCATATCAATTTGCCATTAACCATCAAATTAATCCAGCACAGGTTGGTCAAATGTTTAGTGTTGGCTATATGGCCTATTTTGGCATGGGATGTAGTATTCTAGTATTTGTAATTGCTATTATTCGCAGCATTAAACGAGATAAATTTTAATGAATGAAGATAAAATTGCTACTATAATTTAGGTAGCAATTTTTTATTTGGAGAAAAAAGATGAGTTTTGATCAAAGAAAAGTAGAAATTAACAAGCAAATGATTTTAATGCCCATTAATACTGGTGTAAGTGAAAAAGATATTTTAGAGCAAGCAGAGGAAATAAAAAAACTACAGCCTGAGATGATGGAGTGGAGAATTGATTATTTTAAAGACGTAGTTTTAATGAATAGGTTACTTGAAGTTGCAGGAAAAGTGAAAAATGTGATGGGGACTATTCCTATTTTAATTACATTTCGTAGCCAAAAATTCGGCGGCAAAACTGAATTAGATAGTGAAGATGCATATTTAAACCTAGTAAAAATTGTAATTGATTTTAAATTGGGATATGCCGTTGATATCGAGCAAGAACATGTGTCGGATAGAGTAAAAGGGTTAATTAAAGATGCGAAATCTAAGGAAATACAAGTGGTACTTTTTTAGATAAAAAAACTCTTTCGGAAAAGTGACCGAAAGAGTAAAGTTAAGGAAAGCTACAAAATGTTATATGAAAGCGCTTCAATCGCCTTCATAGATTATTATAGTAGAGTGTGAGCTGAAGTGCAAATATTTTTTCAGAGATGAGGAATAGATTTGAATAACGATCCACTTATATTTGAATTTGCGATAGCTAAAGATAAACCATCTAGTTTTAATGGTAGTAAGGATATTACCTGTCCTTTTTGTGATGTGGAAAATTTAAGGGATATTTATCAAACCAATGGTCCAATGATCTGGCTGGCTAATCGTTTTCCAACTTTAAAAGATACAAAACAAACGGTATTAATTGAATCAGATGAACATTATGGGGATGTTGCTACATATTCACAAGAATATAATCACCGCTTAATGAAGTTTGCTCTTGAATGTTTCGATAAGATGAGGCAAAACAAAGAATTTAGATCAGTCCTTTGGTATAAAAATTTTGGACCTAAGTCTAATGGATCACTGTCTCATTCGCATATGCAAATTGTTGGTTTGTATAAAGAAGATGGCTATAAATATATTCATGAAAATAATTTTACTGGAATTACTGTTTTTAAGACAAATAATATGGAAGTTAATTTCGCGACACATCCAGTTCAAGGCTTTCAGGAATTAAATGTTAATTTAATAGATAAAAACGGCTTAAATCTTTGGGCGGATTGGATTCAATACGCTATCCGTTATACTTTAGAAGAGATGTATGGGGGAAAATGTGATTCATATAACCTGTTTTTCTATCCCAATAAAGGCGGAATCTGTTGTAAAATTATCCCACGTTTTTATGCGCCGCCTTATTTTGTAGGATATAAATTATCTGAGTGTAATGATAATAATACCTTGAGAAAAGAAGCGAAGAGATTATTAAATTTTGTACAAAAATCTTGAAATAATATTTCAGTACCTTAGAATGTTGAATAGAAATAGAGGTACGTTATGGATTTATCTACTAGAGTTTTAAACAATTATCCTAATTTTAAGGGAGCATCTAAAAAGATTGCCGATTATTTATTGGCTCATCCAAAGACTTTTTTACAAGAAGATGCACAAGGCTTGGGGAAAATTACTAAAACTAGTGCTGCTTCGATGATTCGTTTTTGTCAACAATTGGGGTTTAAGGGCCTAAAGGATTTTCAAATTCAACTTGCTCAAGATACACCACAAGAAAATGAGAATACAATTGAACCGATTGTGGATAATCATGATAATCCACATATCGTTTTACAAAAACTTCTGTCAAGTATTGAACATAATACTGAAAAGACGGCTCATTTGATTGACGGAATGGCCTTAAATCAAGCTATCAATTTTTTGAAAAATGCTGATCGAATCTATTTAGCTGGTGTTGGTGCATCCAGTTTACCAGCTCAAGATCTTTACTATAAATTTATTCGTAGTGATAAAAATGTCATTTTTAATCAAGATATTCATATTGCATTAGAGCGGATTTGTTATTCTCATTCGACAGATGTTTTGGTCATTTTCTCTTATAGTGGACTGACTCAAGAAATACTATTACTGGCTGAACAAGCACGTAAGAACCATACTCCGATTATTGCTATCACTCGTTCTCATCAGTCTCCCTTGGTTGAAATCAGTGATGTGGTTTTAGGTGTATCAACCGATGAAAAGCTGCTTAGAGTAGGTGCGATAAATTCACTTTTTTCTGAAGTGTTTGTCTCAAGTGTTTTATTTTTAGCAACGATTAATCAAGATTTGCCTCGATTGGAAGAAAAATTTAAAGAAACAGAACTAGTAACTAATCAATTAAAACAACTAGATGAGTAGTATTCTAATAACAAATTAAATAAATGCTGTAATCTACCAGAAAAGATGCACTTAAGCATCTTTTTCTTTTGAAATTAAAAGCTATCTTGATATAGGATAACAAAAAGTTTTAAAATAACTTTATAATAAAAGATACTGACATAATATATAAGATAACATAAGTTAAGTTTTGTCTAATTCTAATAAGAAAGGCGATTGCTTTATGTTAAAGGATGGAATTACTGAAATTATCCAAAAGTATGATATTGATGCAGGTGTAATTGTTAAACATGGCGATCAAATTATGTATCAACATCAAGCTGAGAAAATTTTTCCAGCAGGAAGTTTGATTGACTTAGCTATTGCTGCATATATTGAAGATCAGTGGAAAAAGATCCCTGAAGTTGTGGATGAAAAAATGGAAGTTACTGATCTTTCTTGTGTGCGTGGCGCTGGTATTATTGGTGATTTACGTCGTACTAATTGGAGCGTTCGAGACCTAGTTTATTTAACTAGTGCACTATTGGATAATGTAGCTACTAATCTATTAATTGAAAAATTTGATATTTATGAAATTGATGAGTGGTTAAAACAGAATTATCCCGGCATCCGATTGGGAAGAGAGTTAATGCGCTATTCGGCTAACGGTCAAGATAACGAATGTACAGCTATTAGTATTGATAAGTTAATTACACATTTAATGACTACTCAAAATCTTTTTTGTGCTTTAGTGCGTAAAGGCTTAAGCAATCATACTATTCCAACAGATTTAACTTTTTATGGGGACAATCTTCTTACCTACAATAAACTGGGACGAGATCGTCAGGCACGCCATGAGGTTTGCGCTTTTATGACGAAAAAAGCGTCAGTATTTTGCACGGTTTTGAGCAGTTATGAGGGAAGAAATATAGAGGATAGATTATTCTTTCAAGAATTAAGTAAGTTGATTTTCTCACATGTGAAGAGTGCTGACTTTGAAAAATAGGAATCCGAAGAATAGATAAGGATTCCTATTTTTTATAAACTAAATTGCAAGGGTAGAAAATAGGGAGCGGAGGAATAATTTTTGAAAAATATTTTTCGAAAAATAGATATGTATTCTAAAAATTTTAGAATACATTGGCTAGAGTATGTCGCTTTGTTTATCGGAATAGATATTTTTACGCAGATGCTAATCATTCCGTTATTCAGGTATGTAACAACTGGAATTTTAAAAGCTAGTGCAATTCCGTTTGTTTCATACCAAAACATTGTTACCATTATTACCACGCATACTGGAGTTGCCCTCCTACTAATCTTGGAATTAGTTATCCTGCTTTTAGTAATTTATGGTGTATTTGCCTTAATATTATTGGGAATTAGAGAAATTTCTCAGAATCAATTTTCACTTAAATTACTATTTAAAGAATTATGGCAGACATATCGTTCTGTTCGAGTAGGTTCCATCTTATTACTAGGCTTATATTTTTTATTAATTGTACCTTTTGCAGATATGGTTTATCGAACGCCGCTATTAGCCAAAGTTCAAATTCCAGAATTTATTTTGGATTTTATGACTAGAAACATTTGGCTGATTAGTGGATTGATAATTTTTTATTTGCTAGCTTTTATTTTTGGTATCAGATTGATTCTGACGCTTCCCTTTATGATTTATCAAGAAAAAAAGACATGGATTGCGATGAAAGAAAGCTGGAAATTAACTAGCCACAAAAATTGGTGGACCCTCTTAAGTAGCTTATTAGTTGCAGGAATTTGTGTTAGCGTAATTTTAGTTAGCTGCAATTTAATAATTTATTTCTGTCAATTGGGATTAGATCATTTGCCAGAAAAGCTTAGCTTTAGTTTTGCTAGTTTTAATTTGTTACTGGTTCAGATATTCAGTGAGTTAATTGCAATTTGGATTAGTGTTATTTCTATCTTAATTGTCGTCACACCGTTAAATAGTTTTAAGTGGGAAGATCAGAAAAAAGTAAAAAGTAAAAAGACAGTTAAAATAGTAGATTCCTGCTTAATAATCATTTTTGTATTGGCTGCAGGAATCAATAGTGCCTTGTATTTAAAGGGAGCGGATATGCAGCGCCCAGTCACTATTTCACACAGAGGGGTAAGTGATAAAAATGGAGTTCAAAATACTATCCCAGCTCTAGAAAAGACGGCAAAACTTCATCCAGATTATGTGGAAATAGATTTGCATGAAACAAAAGATAATCAGTTTGTAGTTATGCATGACGAAAATTTGAAAGAGTTAGCTGGCATTAATAAAACTCCAAAAGATTTAACTTTAAAGCAGTTGACCAGAATTACGCTTCATGAAGATGGGCACCAAGCTAAAATCGCCAGTTTTGATCAATACCTGAAAGCTGCTAAGAAATTAAATCAAAAATTATTAATCGAAGTTAAGACAACGCCCAATGATTCTCCAAAAATGCTCCAGAATTTTAATCAAAAATATGGCAAGCTAATTATTAAGCGTAAATATCAAGTTCAGTCATTAGATTATCGTGTTATTGATGGATTACATCAAATTAACCCTAAGTTATTTGTCTTGTATATCCAGCCCTATAATTTTACTTATCCTCAAAGTGTTGCAGATGGGTATTCAATGGAATATTCTACGCTAAACAATGATTTTATATGGCAGGCTCAACTTCAGAATAAGCTGGTATATGCTTGGACAGTTAATAGTCCACAAATGATGATGAAGATGATGTATGACAATGCCAATGGAATTATCACCGATCGACTGGCTGAATTAAATGAGACAGTTAAAGATTTTGAAGATAATCGTAGTTATGCTAATAAGCTATTAAACTTTATTTTAATATTGCCTGATGATAATAAATAATTAAGAGTAAAGCATTTTATGCTACTATAGGTATATACCAATTTAAAAAACTTTTATTTTCAGCTGCTCTAAATAAACGGCAAATTGTTGAAGAAAGTAGAAAGGATTAAAAATATGGTTACGAGAATAATTAGTGCAAATGCTAGCGAAATTTTAAAAATGAATGGTACTCAATTGAAACAAAGTATCAAGGCTAGTGAAGGTAGAACTGTTTTAAGTGAAAACGTGGTTACCGAGCCAGCAATTGATAATCTAACTACTTCAGAAATTGCGGCCGCTTTTGGAGCAGATTTAATTTTATTGAATTTATTTGATACCTTAAATCCTAAAGTAAGTGGCTTGGAAGTGGATAAACCAGAAAATACAGTTAAAAAACTTCAAAAATTAACTGGACGCCCAATTGGAGTAAATTTGGAGCCAGTTGATGAGAAAGCAGAGATGGAATCAACTAAATTGCAGATTTCTTCTGGTAGAACTGCAAGCGTTAAATCAATGAAAGCTGCTGAAAAATTAGGTTTTAATTTCGTTTGTTTTACTGGAAATCCTGGGACTGGTGTAACTAATAGAATGATCGCTAAAGCTGTAAAAACAGCTAAGAAAAATTTTTCAGGTTTAATTATTGCTGGAAAAATGCATGGAGCTGGTGTGGATGAACCAGTAGCTAGTGAAGAATCAGTTAAAGAGTTTTTAGATGCAGGTGCAGACGTTATTTTGGTTCCTGCTGTTGGAACAGTTCCAGGTTTTACTAGTGAAGAATTAATTAAGATAGTAAAAATCGTTCATAAACATGGTGGACTAGTAATGAGCACGATTGGAACTAGTCAAGAAAGTTCTGGAGCTCAAACAGTTCATGATATTGCCTTACAAAATAAAATTTGCGGTGTTGATATCCAACATATTGGAGATGCAGGTTGGGGAGTAGTGCCACCAACGAATACTATTTTCGAATTAAGTAAGACAATTCGTGGGATGAATCATACGATTTCTCGGATGGCACGTTCAATTAATCGGTAAAAAGATAATAAATAATATATAAAAAGAAGATATCTTAGCAAAAGTTACTTTGATATCTTCTTTGTTTTTAATATTCAGTTTTACCTAAATCATCTTCTAGGCGGTGGAGCTGTAGACGTAGACCGTAGACAGAAAATTCTTCACCGTCTTCTTGGCGGTTAAGTTTAATACGTAAATGGTCTCCATCTTGTTCGAACTCCACTTCATTTCTAGTGTCAATCCAAGCTGCCTCTTCAACGTGAGGAACATGCTTTAATTCGATACTTTCTTCAAGTGGAATATGGATGAAAACGTAGCGTTGATATTTAGCAATGGCATTATAAAAGACATGAACATTGTCTTCATCTGCCTTTATTTCATGGTCAGCCCGACTTTCGTAGTAAGCATGTCCAAAGCGACTAATCCAATTACGCAAAGTTTCCATTGCAGGATATGATTCGGCTTTAATTGATCCATCTGCGTTTAATTCAACTTCAAAATAGATATTCATATTGTCTAATCGAGCAGCGATTAATTTTGCTAGAACATCAGGAGAAATTAGTTTTTCTGCAGGTCTTTTTTGACAAAATTTAATTGCATATTTTTGACAAGCTGCTTGTATGTCTGCCATTTGTGCATCATTAGCATCTTTGATACTTACGCCTCTAAAGCCGCAGTCTCGTGCATGACGTACAAGAGCATCGGCATCAATTACACATTTTGGAGCAACTTGATACTGCAATACAAGTCCAATATTTAAATCTTCTTTTTCACTCATTTTACTATTCGCTTTCTATGTCATATTCAAGATTGATTATAAGTGGAAAAGAAATTTTAAGCAAAGCAAAATGGTTTCACGTATAATTAGGAAGGACTATAGAAGGGACAAAGAAATGATTATTTTTAATATTATTTTATATATTACCATTGGTTTCATTGTTTATTTTGGTTACCAAACTGTACTTCATTATCATAAACATGAAAATGTTAATTTTCTCCGTGGCTTAATTATCAGTACACTTGTCTTAGCAGTGCTAGTTTCTTTACAAATTTACTGGGCACTCCCTAATATTATTGGCCTATTTTTATGGCTATTTATTATGTTCTTGTTTATTAGTGTGGCTGCTAGTGCCAGATATATTACCGCTAGCTTGCAGGATAAGAAAAAAAGAAAGATAGAGCTAATTGCTTCTGCTGTTTTGGCAGTTATTAGCTTGATTGCTTTATTTATCGTGGTTGCCAATGTCAGATAATAATATGAAGATAATTATTGCTCCAGCTAAAAAGATGAGAGTTGATCAAGATACTTTTTTGGTTAAATCAGAGCCTGCTTTTTTAGATAAGACTCAGGAGCTATTAGACTTTTTAAAAGCAAGAAGTTTTAACCAGTTACAGGAGCTATGGAAGGCGAATGATAATATTGTTCGTACAAATCAAAATAATCTTGTAACAAGTGAACTTGATTCTAACTTAACCCCAGCACTTTTAGCTTTTTCAGGAATTCAATATCAGTATTTATCTGGGGATGTTTTACCGCAAGAAGGATTAGACTATCTTCAAGATCATTTGCGTATTTTGTCAGGCTTTTACGGTATTTTGAGACCTTTTGATGGTATAATTCCCTATCGTTTGGAATTAAAAACTCAAATGACTGGCTTTAAATACTACAGTCTCTATAACTTTTGGAAAGATCTTCCGTATCAAGAGCTTTTTGCCGATACAGATACAGTTATTAACTTAGCGTCTTTAGAATATTCTCGTTTGATTTCTCCATATTTAAAGGATAGTCAAAAAATGATTACAATTAAGTTTTTGGAAAATAAAAACGGAAAGTGGAGACAAAGTGCTACACATGCTAAGATGGCGCGAGGAGAGATGGTTCGCTTTGCGGCCAAAGAAGGAATTAATAGACCGGAAGATTTAAAAGAATTTTCTGATTTTGGTTATGTTTTTTCAGCAGCAGATTCCTCAAAGGAAAATTATATATTTAAAAAATTATAGAAAAAAAGAGAAATCAGATGATTTCTCTTTTTCTATATAAATTAAAACGCATTATTATTCTGTAAAAAATCCGCTGTTAAATTAACAGCATTTTTTTGATAGTTATCACTAAAACAATGGTTTGCACCTTCGATTAAGTGTAAAGTGCTGTTTTGATAAATTTGATCGTATTTCTTTGAGGCATTAGGGGAAACAACGGTATCATCTGTACCGTGGATTAAGCATACAGGTTTAGTAAATTGAGCAGATACTATCATAAATAGGCAATTGTTGAGCAATGCGTAAGTAAAATCCACCTAGGGTTAAATCTTTAAAAGGGAGGCGGTCTGGGATATGGTCTGGATTATAGGTAACTCCTTGTGTATTACCTTCAAGAGCATCACTTTTTAAAGTGGTAGCTGGTGCTAGCAATACTACCTTTTTTATCAGATCAGGATAAAGCCCGGCTAACATTGAAGCAACAACACCACCTTGAGAATGACCGACTAGATAAATATTACGTACATGCGGATCTGTTTTAACGTAATTTAAAATGGCATTTGCGTCTTCAATTTCATTTAAAACAGTCATATTTTTAAACTTACCATCTGAATACCATGGCCATTAAAATCAAAGCGAACACTAGCAATATTTTCATCCCGAAGACTGTTAGTAATTTCTTTTAGCAAAGAAGTATTACGGTTAGCGGTAAAACCATGAAAAATAATTGCCATATCATATATTTCTCCGAAAGGTTCTTCCCGAGTTCCAACTAATTGTAATCCATCACGCTCAAGTGTAATTGTTGCCATATTAATGCCTACTTTCTTTTTGCCTAACTTTATTATAGTCTGACATGTGAGATAATTTAGTAGCTTAATAAATTTTTAGTATAATATTTTCTTGGATAAAATATAAAGGATTGTGATGAAATGGATTTGTTATTAGTAAGACATGGGGTTAGTGAACATAATACTTCAGATGTGATCTCCGGCGGTACTAGTAACCCTAACTTAAGCCAAGCAGGTGTTAAACAAGTAGAAGAAGTAAGTAAGTTAATTGACAATAGTAAACTTGATCGAGTATATGCAAGCCCATTAATTAGAGCTAAAAGAACAGCACAAATTTTAACTGATTTTCAAAAAGAGATTATTACTGATGATCGACTTAGAGAAATGAATTTTGGCTCTTGGGACGGCCAACATGCCGAAGAGCTGAAGATAAAATATCCTGATGCCTTCGATGATTTAGGAACTATTAATAGTAAATATGCAGAATACGCTGAAAATGGTGAAACTTTTAGTCAAGTAGCAGATCGAGTTGAAGAATTTTTATCTGAGATTCAACCCGATGCTAATGACAAGACAATTATGATTGTTTGTCACGGATTTGTGATTAGGAGTTTAATAGCTCGGTGGTTTAAACTAAAAATTGAAGATGTAATGACAGTAAGAAATGTTAGTTTTACTGAGCTTCATTTTGAAAAAAATGATATTGAGCGACCAAGATTAATGACCTTTAATCGAACGGAACCCTTGTATTACGGACTTAAGAGGTAATATGTTATGCGAGTAGTAATTTTACGTCATGGAACTACTGAATTAAATAAGCAAGGAATGATTCAAGGATCAAATGTTGATTCTGATTTAAGTAAAGAAGGGCGCGCTTATGCAGAAAAAGCTGCTAAGAATTTTGATCCTAGTCAATTTGATGCAGTATATGCAAGCCCGTTAAAGAGAGCGCAACAAACTGCAAGAATTTTTGTGGGAGATAAGACCCCAATAACAACCGATAAGCGAATTGAAGAACTAAATTATGGTTCTTGGGATGGAAAATCTTCTTTGGAATATCGTAAAAAGCATCCAGATGCTTTTAATAGCAAAGGACTAATTAACGATAATATTTATAAGTATGCTTCAGATGTAGAAAAGCGTGAAGATTTTAGAAAAAGAATTGCTGCATTTTTTGACGATTTATATAAAGAACATGCTAATGATACAGTTTTGGTAGTTTGTCATGGTGTAGTAAGTCGAATGATTTGTGCTCATTTTTTAACTAATGGCGATATTAAGTATTTTGACCAAATGCAGAATTGCGGTCTAGCTGAATTAGACATTAATAAAGAATATGGAACTTTGGTTTACTATAACCGCGTCTTAGCATAATAATTTTAAGGCTTGTTTTTGATATCTTATCGAAATTAAGCTTTTTTTATTTCTAAGTATTGACACGATGTCACTTTGAGGATAGACTTAAGGCGTATCGAAAGTGACATGGTGTCACAGGAGGGGAAGATATGGTTAGTGAAACTTTTATAAATCTTTCAGATGAAAAGAAGCAAAAGATTGTAGGAGCGCTTTTAAAAGAATTTAGTACTTATCCCTTAGCTAAAGCGCAAGTAGCACGCATTGTAAAGGATGCAGGGATTGCTAGAGGAGCATTTTATAAGTATTTTGGTGACTTGAAAGATTCATATACTTATCTCTATGATCTTGCAATGAAAGATGTCCATATGGGACTTCCAACAAGGTTGAGAGATTTTGACCCTGAAGCTTTTTATAAGATGACAGTTGATTTTATTAATCAGACTGAGAATAGTATCTATTTTGATCTAATCAAACTACATCTTAGTCAGAATCAAGCTTTTATTGGAGATGATAAAAGGCAGAAGGAAGCTTTTCTTAATCTCGGCTCTCAAGTTTGGGCTGCTATGGTTTTAACTCATGAAGCAATAGATTTAGCCCTATTTGATAAAAAGAATAAAGAAAAAATTCTAAAAAGATACCATGAAAGTTTATGTTTATTACAAAGGAAGTAGACAAAAATGTTTTTAGCTCTAAAAGAAATAAAATACGAGAAGCTGCGTTACGGATTAATTACATTGATGATTTTTTTAATTGCATATTTAATTTTTATGCTGTCATCATTGGCAGTAGGTCTAGCTTCAGAAAATACACAAGCAGTTAATAGCTGGCAAACTCAATCGGTTGTTTTGAATGATAATTCGAATGTAAGTTTGAGTCAATCTCTGTTAACGAAGGAAAATCTAAAAGATTTTAAAAAGACAAAGAATGATAGCTACATCGGGATAGTTCCGATTGTAATGAAAGAAAAGAAAAATCAAACAGTTTCAGCTCAATTTATTGGGTTAAATAAAGATGAATATATCTATAAAGATCTGGAGGTAGTTTCTGGTCGTAAAGCAAAGCATAATGATGAAATAGCTGTTGATCAAATTCTTTGGAATAGAGGTTACCGCTTAGGAGATAAAGTAACCCTAAATGGTAGCGATCAAAAGTATAAAATTGTTGGTTTCTTAAAAAATGCCAAGATTAATATTGCGCCAATTGCTTATGGTACGATGGAAACGTGGAAGAAGTTAAGACTAATGGCTCCGAATGTTGAAGCTTCTGGAATTATCTCTAAGAATAACTTAGATTTTAAAGCTAAGAATGTTAAATCTTATGATAAGCAGACTTTCATTAATAAATTACCAGGTTATACAGCTCAAAATTCAACTTTTGAATTAATGATTGGTTTTCTATTTGTAATTTCGTTAATTGTGATTGCAGTATTTTTATACATTTTAACTATCCAAAAAATGCCAAATTATGCTGTTTTAAGAGCACAAGGTATCCCAAGCAAGACTTTAATTGGTGCTACTATTAGTCAATCATTAATTTTAGTAATTTTAGGTACGGTCTTAGCATATCTTTTGATGTTGCTTACTGTTAGCATAATGCCAGCTACTGTACCGATTGATTTTGCCCCATGGATCATGATTTCAACATTTGTAGGGATGATTTTAATGGGAGCAATCGGTGGATTAATTCCAATTCGTTCAATTCTTAAAGTTGACCCTTCAAAGGCTGTGTAAGGGAGGAAATTTATATGTCAGTAATTGAATTAAAAAATGTAAGCAAATCATATGGCCAAGGAAGTGCCAAAGTTGATGCCCTTAAAGATGTTGACTTTGAAGCTCAAAAAGGAGAGGTAGTTCTAATAGAAGGTCCTTCTGGTGCTGGTAAGAGTACATTTTTAACTATCGCCGGTGCTTTGCAAAAGCCTACTTCTGGTGAAGTATTTATTGGAGGAGATAACGTAACTAACTATTCTCCTAAACAAGCTGATGCACTACGTCTAGATAAAATCGGCTTTGTCTTACAGGCTTATAATTTAGTTCCTTATTTGACTGTTAGGGAACAATTTATCTTAGTAGATAAGGTTAAAAAGAGCGGCAATCTAAGTAAAGAAGCGCTTGATGGATTGCTAGATGAATTAGGAATTTCTCAACTGGTAAATAAATATCCTAAGGAATTGTCAGGTGGTCAGCAGCAAAGAGTTGCCATTGCAAGAGCTTTATATGCGGATCCAGCAATTATTTTGGCAGATGAGCCCACTGCTTCCTTAGACAGTGAAAAAGTTGAAGAAGTAGGGAAACTATTTAAGTCTTTAGCTAAGCAAAAAGAAAAAGCAATTATTTTAGTTACTCATGACTTAAGGCTTAATAAGTATTCGGATAAGATTTATGAAATGTTAGATGGACATTTGAGCTTGAAAAAAGATAATTAAGTATTGAATAATAAAGAAAGCGATATCATATATTTGAAAAGTGAATAAAGTGAGATTGTAACAATATTTTGCACAAACCCCACTTGTCTCTAGTTTAAGAAGGGATAAGTGGGCTTTTTTGTATGTTTAAGGAGGCACGATGAAAATAATAAGAGTTTTAAATAATAGTGCTGTTATTAGTGAAAACCAAGATCATGAGGAGATAATTGCACTTGGTAAAGGAATTGCTTATGGAAAAAAAGTGGGGGATGAGTTTGATAAACAAAAAATATATAAAATTTTCACACCCTTGTCTGACAATCAAAGAAAACTGCTATTAGAAACAATTCATGAAACAGATCCTATTTTCTTTCAAATTGCACAAAAAATTGTTGATAGATTGAAATTTGAATAAAATATCGAATTAGCTGATAGTGTATATATTACTTTGACAGATCACTTAGCTACAAAGGAAGACTTAGACTTAATTAGTGAAAATACAGCAGATTTTATTGCATTTTCATATTACTCTTCTGTTTGCACTGCTTTTGATACAAAAGGATTAAAAGTAACAAAAGCAAATCGTATGGAAGGGGTTTATAACAAATATTTACCTACCAGCGATTGGGGATGGCAAATTGATCCTATTGGTCTAAGAACTATATTAATTAATTTATACGATAGATATCAAAAGCCACTATTTATTGTTGAAAATGGATTAGGTGCTAAGGATAGTCTGACTACAAGTGGAAAAATTCACGATGATTATAGAATTGATTATTTACGACAACACAAATTTCTAAGCAATACGGTTTAATGTATGTTGATTTAGATGATTTTGGAGATGGAACTTATAAACGATACTTGAAAGATTCATATTTTTGGTATCAGAAACTTTTATCTTTTAAAAATAAAATTCCCAAAGATTTTTTAGACAAATAAAAAAGAATTCAGGTGCCTGTAGCAGGTACTTGAATTCTTTTCATTTAGTAATGCTTCAATTCTACAAATTAGGATCAATCTTAAACCGAAGTGGTGAATCTGCGGTCTGAGCAGTAATCAATTTGGCATTCAATTTTTGATAATTCTTAATAGCAACATTAGCTAATTTCTTATTAGCTTCGTTTACGAGCTCTACTTTTTTATCCTTATCTTTTTCTTGAGCCAATTTCTTATCATATTCAACTCGTAGTTTATTCAAAGATAGATTCGTTGCTTTCTGTGTATTAACTAAATTAGTTGCATATTTATTCCAATTTCGGTCTACTAAAACGCTAGCCATTTTAAATACCCAGTAAGCAGAATTAGTTGAAAATTCTTCTTTACCATATTTGAACATAGTTGGTACTTTAGTTCCTTGCGGGTAAAAAGGAATGTAAACACTTTGTGCGGCAATTCCCATTGCTAGCCAATGAGTCATATCTTCTTCTCTAAGTTGCAGGAGGTGAGATTCTTGAGTAGTAGCTACAGCAATTGGACGATAGGCAGGTTGACCTTCGTTTTTAGAATTAGTTAGATCATACTGTGTCCCATTAAAGTGATCGCTTAAAACGCGTTGAGCGTCTTGAATAGATACAGGATGATCAGGCTTTCTAATAAATGGTAAATCAAAACTTTCTGGATCTTGATTTACGGAAGGCGTTAGAAGCTTTTGGCCACTCCAAACACGTGGAGTATTATAAGTTAAATCCGAATCATCATGTGTACCAAAAATTAATCTGAAATTAAATGGTTTATTTTTTGGCCAAAGATTATTTTGGTAAACAAATTCTTGAATTCCAGGAGAAGTTATAAAATTGTCTTTATCATTAAAATCAATGATTTGAATAGCTAGTTGATTAGCAACTACTGCGTATGAATCGTCAGGGATGCGTTGAGCAACATAATGGTGGCCCGAACCAATTTCCATATACCAAGCTTCATCTCTATCTGCGAATAAAATCCCATCCGCTTCTGCTGCACCGTGCTTTTGAACGATCTTACCTAAACGTTCTACACCTTCTCGAGCAGATTTAATATATGGTAAAACAACTGTTACCATTGCTTCTTCTAAGATACCTTTTTCTTCGTCAAAAGGATCCATAGCCATTACACGATCATTAGCATAGGCACTTTCAGTAGCGCTCATTGCAACGTGATATTCATTGATTCCATCTTCTTCAAATACTCCATATTTATCTGTCCATTCAGGAGTAGAAGAGTAAGAAAAACGTTTGTTAGGTAATTCCATCTGAAACTTATTGTCTTTTGACTTAAAAATGCTATTTTTAATTGTTTGATGTGAATTAAAAGCAAGATGCTTAGGCCAAGCAGTCTTAGCATCTTCATTTCGGCCGATAATAACACTACCATCTACAGTAGCGTTTTTACCGATTAAAATAGATGTACAAGATGAACGTCCAACGGGAGAAGTCATAGGTTTCACACTTTCTATTGATATAATATAATCTATATTGTAACGTATAAAACTTAAAAATAAGTGAGGGCATTGAAATGGCAGACTTACCAGAAGATAAAAAAATTATTCTTACAACTGATTACAAAAATAATACCATTAATATGGAATTTTCTGATAATTTAGTTGATAATCGTGAAAAAGGATACATTCTTTCAGCTGCATTTTTAGCATTTGCTGCAAATGAAGGACTAGATAAACAACAAGTTATTGAAATGATTAATTCCCATTATGATCAATTTACTGGAGATGATGATTCAAGTTTGTTTAAAAGATTATAGAATTTGATGTAAAATTCTCCACATTTTCATATTTTTGTTATACTATAATCACGGAGAAAATAACAGATGTTAGGCAATTCTGCTATTTTTAGATAATCTCGATGTGTTGATGTTGATGAATATGAATTAAGTGAGGTAATTAAAGTGGCTAGAAAAAAGGAAATAGATAAGCAAAGAATCCTGGATGCTGCTTATAAATTAGCAGTTCGTGGTGGAATTGAAAGTTTAACTGCAAGAAATGTTGCTAAAGCAGTTAACTGCTCAACTCAACCAATTTATCTTGAATTTGAAAACATGCAAGATTTACGTAATCAAGTTTTAGCAAAAATTTCTGATGAATTGAAGTCTAACACTCTTCAACAGAACTTTACAGGTGAACCTTTGATCGATTTAGATCTTTCATACTTGTACTTTGCTAAAGAACATGTTGATTTGTTTAGAGCAATGTTTGTAGACGGTAAATTTGGAAATCAAATGATTGTTGATACTTTAATGGGACTTGGACTTGAAAAATTCAAGCAACAATTTGACGCAGAACAATTTTCTGAAGAAAGACTCAATCATATTGTGATTTCTAACTGGATTGCTGCTACAGGTTTAGCAACTCTTCTCATTAATAAGATGGCAAACTTTACACAAGCTCAAATGATTAGTGTTTTAAAGGCACAAATTCATGAAGCAATGTTAAATGACCGTCTTACTAATGTTGAAGAAAATCCACTATTTGCTGCCGACAGTGACGCTTCTCTTGAAGAACGTCTAGGTTAGTTTTAAAAATAATCAAGCACCACATTCACTGAAAGTGGTGCTTTTTTATTAAAATTAAAATATGCCTTTTAAAATAGTGAGATTAAAAAGTATAATTTAATAGAAAGATAATTAAAAGAAAGGTGACGTAGAAATGAAACTCTTTGCCATTGTAGGTAGCAACGCCAATCATTCTTATAATCGCGATCTACTAAATTTTATTAAAAAGCATTTTACTGATAGATATGATATTGAATTGGGAGAGGTTAAAGATCTTCCAATGTTTAAAGAAGGAGTTGAAGAACCTGCTGCAGTAGCTAGCTTTGCTAAAAAGGTAGCTGATGCAGATGCAGTGTTAATCTCTACGCCAGAACAACAACACTCAGTTCCTTCATCCTTAAAGAGTGCACTAGAATGGCTTTCATCAGCTGAACACCCTTTTAAAGATAAGCCGGTAGTTATTGTGGGTACTTCAGTTTTACCACAAGGATCAGCTCGTGGCCAAAGTCATTTAAAGCTGGTGCTTTCCTCTCCTGGTTTTGGTGCCAAAGTCTTTAATGGTGATGAATTTATGATGGGAACAGCTCCAGAACAATTTGACGAAAACGGAAACTTACCAGCTGGAACTGTTAAGTTTTTAGATCATTTCTTTGATGAATTTGATAGTTTTTATGCTGAAGTAAGTAAGTAGGAGGAACGACCCATGAAATTACTAGCAATTGTTGGTACGAATGCAGATTTTTCATATAATCGTTTTTTAGATCAATTTATGGCTAAGCGGTATAAAGATCAGGCTGAAATTGAAGTATATGAAATTGCTGATTTACCTCGTTTTAAAAAAGAAGCACAACCAGATAGTAAAGTTGAAGAATTTAAAAATAAGATCCGTGAAGCAGATGGTGTGATTTTTGCTACTCCAGAATATGACCATGGTATTCCTTCTGCATTGAAGAGTGCAATGGAGTGGACGGGAAGCCATGCTCAAGGAAATGCAGATGTAATGAAGATGAAACCAGTAATGGTTTTAGGTACATCTTACGGAATTCAGGGAGCTTCAAGAGCGCAAGAAGAAATGCGTGAGATTTTGCTTTCTCCTGATCAAAGTGCAAATGTTTTGCCAGGAAATGAAGTTTTAATTGGTCATGCTGCAGATAAGTTTGACAAGAATACTGGAGACTTATTAGACCAAGAGACTATTCATGCTATTGATTTAGCATTTAATAATTTTGTTAAATTTGTTGAACAAGCTCAAAAATAAGTTAAAACCTTATTTTCCTATAGTACAAAAGAAACTAGGTAGAATTTTCTATCTAGCTTTTTTTGTCATTAAAGTTTATTATTTTAATGAAAGAAAGCATTTTCACAAAGCTTAGAAAAGAGAGATTTATATGCTCGGTTTTTCAGTTTACTTAGATAAAGATTTGACTGCAGATGATCATAATTATTTGCTTGGAATGAGGAATGCAGGTTTTAAGGAAGTCTTTACTTCATTAACCGGCTTAAAAGATGAAGCAGACATAGTACTAAAAAGATTAGATCAGTTAACTAGCTGGTGTAAGGATTTAGAATTAAAGGTCATGGCAGATGTTTCACAAGATGATTTACATTATTTAGGCTATGATTTAGCGGATGCAGAAGAAATAAAGAAGCTTAATGTTACTGGGTTAAGAATTAACGATCAAGTATTAATGCGCTTTGTATCAAAATTGTCTAAAACTATGTGGGTATCTTTAAATGCAATTTACTTACAACCAGAAGATATTACTCATTTAAAAGAAGAGGCGGCTAACTTTGATCATATTAGAGCTCTATTTGATTTTTATTCCCAGCCAGAAACAGGAATGGATGAAAAGTGGTTTGAAGAAAAAAATCAATGGCTTCACAATTGTAATTTAGAAACAGCAGCTTTTATATCTGGAGATGGAGTTAAAAGAGGACCATTTTTTGCTGGAGAAACTACTCTTGAGTCACAAAGAGGCGTATATCCATTAGCAGCAGCTCTCAACTTAAAAGATTTGGCATGCAATAACGTCATTGTTGGCGATCGTCTAACTAGTGAAACGATTAAGTCTTTTGCGCGCTATACGAAGGATCATGCAATCACGCTTCATGTAGATGAAAAAAATACTTTTCTCAATGAAAATCAATGGCATAATTATTTGTATCTTGCTCAAGATATCGTTAGACTTCGTAGTGAAGGCGAACTTCCAAAATTTGAAGCGCAGGATTTACCTTTGGATCGACCTGTGGGAACAATTAGTATCAATAGCAATGGCTTAAATAGTAACGAAATTCATATTGCTAAGAGAAATTTACCTGTTAATAAAGATGGAAGGATTCTTGGAAGAGTCTGCGATGAAGAGTGTAGCTTGCTTCCTCATATCGAGCCAGGACAAAAAGTTATTTTTAAAAATTTAGAAAAGTAGGGATTACAAAATGATTAGGCCAAACATTTTACCACTGCAACATGTGCCAAATGCACGTGATTTGGGCGGTTATGTAGGTTTTGATGGTCGAAAAATTAAGATGCATCGACTTTTAAGAACAGGAAAGTTATGCCAAATGACTAAAGAAGATGAAACTTTTTTACTTAATTATGGCTTAACTAAAATTGTTGATTTACGCTCACCTAAAGAAATTGAATTAGCTCCTGATGTTGTGCCAGCAGGAGTTGAACATATTGATAATCCAATTCATGGAAATCAAAGTGCAGAAACAGATCAAAAGATATTGCAATTAAAAAAGACCTATACTAAAGATCAATATGCTGGTTTTAAGACGATGTGTCACCAATACCATTCTTCTGTTAGTAAGGAATATTCTCAAAAAGCCTTTAATAGTTTACTTAACATCTTTGCTAATACTAAAGATGGAGCTATTATTTTTCATTGCTCTGAAGGAAAAGATCGTACAGGATTGGCTACAGTTCTGATCCTATATATTTTGGGCGTTGATATGGAAACTATCAGACAAGATTATCTATTTTCTAACTTAATGCTAGGAAATTATCAGGTTAAGATGAACCAAAAGATAATCGATGAAGGGGGAAGTGTAATTTTGCGTGCTAACGTTAGAAGTTTAGCAAGTGTCGCAAACGAATATTTGGATACAGCTCTCTTATTAATTGATGAAAAGTATGATGGAATAGATAGTTACATTAAAAATGTTCTTAAAGTTGATGATGAGATGATTCAAAGTTTGAGAGAATTATACTTAGAGCCAAAGAAGGCATCAAAATGATAGAAAATTATGCTTCAACTCCAATTTCAAAAGTTGGTCGCGGATTAGGAACTGTTATTACGCTACAGGTTTATGGTGACCAGAATAAAAAGATTTTGGATCAGAGTTTTGATTTGATTGCCGGATATGAAGATCGATTAACGGTAAATCGAGACCATTCTGAGGTAATGGACGTTAATCATGCAGCTGGTATTCATCCCGTACAAGTTTCTGCAAGTACATATAATCTAATTAAGCTGGCTGTTTATGAAAGTAAACAAAATTTTGGCTTTAATGCTCTGATTGGACCAGTTGTAAAATTATGGCATATTGGTTTTAAAGGAGCCCATGTTCCAACTGATGAACAGATTAAAGAAAAGATGGGTCTAACGAATCCAGGAGATGTTAGATTAGATGATGATAATCAGACTGTTTTTTTAACTAAAAAAGGGATGGAGCTGGATCTAGGCGGAATTGCTAAAGGATATATAGCAGATAGAATTAGAGATTTATGGCGTGCTTATGATGTTCGTGCTGGAATTATTAATCTAGGTGGGAATGTCTTATTTGTAAACAGTTCTCCTAAAAGAGCAAGTGGGGAATGGATTCTGGGCGTGCAAGATCCGAAAAAGAAACGTGGTAATAATTTAACAACCGCTACTGTTCATGAATGTTCTGCTGTAACGAGTGGGACGTATGAGCGCTTTTTAGAAATTAATGGGAAAAAATATCACCATATTATTGATCCTAAGACTGGATATCCCGTTAAGACTCATGTGGCTGGTGTAACCTTATTTACTCGTGATTCTGTTCAAGCTGAAATTGAGTGTAAGCGACTATTTTTTGCTGGTGGTCCTATTCCGGGCTGGAAAAATGATAAAGCAGGTCGCTATGGTGCAATCTTTGTATATGACGATGATTCAATGGAAAGAATTGGTGTATAAAAAATAGGATTCGGTAATTCCGAATCCTATTTTTGCTGAGTATTTTAACCAACTGTTCGACTAATACCAAATATTGTCTTAAATACTCCATTTGACAAACCTGGTGTGTTATAAATAATTACTCGTAAAATTGGTGAATCAACTGTTTGTTGAATAAACCAAGTATTTTGAAAAGCCTGGCACATTGATAAGGCTACATAAACTAAGAAGTAAGCAGCAATAAAAGATACTATTGCTCCTAAAACATTGTCTAATAGATTACCGATTCCCTTTTTAGTACGATCACGTTTAGGAAGCCAACCCTTACAAATCTTTAAAATCATTTTACCGATAAACCAAATTACAAAGAAGGCTAAGAAGCGGTAACCGATTATTTCAAGACTAATATTGCCTGTTGTGGGAACAACCTTACCAGAAAATTGTTGATAGAACCAATTTCCCAAGCTATTTTGGCCTAGAATAGCTGCTGCAAATACAATTGCACCAAAAATCATATTAATAACACGTTGAGCAAATCCCAGTTGATATCCTTTATAAGTTTGATAACCGAGATAAAGAATCACAATAAGCGTAACAATCATACATTTAACCCCTTTTGCTAATCATTATAGCTTATCGATTTTAATTTAAATACATATTTTTAAATACTTATTTGTTTTTTGACGATTCTTAAAAAATACTACATAATTAAATACGTTAGTTTATGATGATAATAGTGTTGTTAACCGCCTTTAATTGCGGTAAATTAGGAGTGTGAAACTAGGTTTCACAGGTGAAAAATGAATCCAGAAATTTTTGCAAAAGAGCTCGCAAAATATGGCTTTGAACTTAATGAGAAGCAAAAAAAACAATTTGCGACATATTATGATAAATTAGTTGAATTTAATAAAAAGGTTAATCTTACCAGAATTACTGATAAAAATGAGGTTTACTTAAAGCACTTCTTTGATAGCATTACTCCACTTTTAGAATTTCCAGACCTATTTAAAGGTGAGAAAACTTTATGTGATGTTGGAGCAGGAGCAGGTTTTCCTTCTTTACCGATTAAGATTTTGTGTCCTAACTTAAGTATCACTATTGTTGACTCTTTGGGTAAAAGATTAAAGTTTTTAGATGAACTTGTAAACGACTTAGGTTTAGATAAAGTTACTTTAGTTCATAGCCGTGCGGAAGATGCCGGTCAAAATAAAGATTTACGCGAAAAATTTGATTTGGTAACTGGACGTGCAGTAGCAAGAATGAGTGTTTTAAGTGAATATTGTTTACCACTAGCAAAGGTTGGTGGTTACTTAGTTGCTCTAAAAGGACCAAAGGCACAAGATGAATTAGCGGAAGCTAAGCATGCGATTGATGTATTGGGAGGAAAAGTAGAAGATGTGAAAGAATTAACCCTTCCTGATACAGATGATGACCGCACTTTAATTGTTGTTGAAAAAATAAAAGCAACCCCTAAGAAATATCCGCGTCAAGCTGGTACACCGAATAAAAAACCACTTTAAATTTAATTGGAGGAATAATTTATGGCATTTTCATTATTTGGCAATCGTCAAAAAAAGATCCTTGAAAGTAAGCAAGTTCAAGAAATTGAGCTCGATAAAATTATGCCTAATCGCTATCAGCCCCGTCATACTTTTAGTGATGAATCAATTGAAGAATTAGCTACTACACTAAAAGAACAAGGTTTACTTCAACCAATTATTTTGCGTAAGCCAGCTGATGGTCCTGAAGGTGAATATGAAATTATTGCGGGTGAACGTCGTTTTCGTGCTGCTCAATCACTTAAATGGGCAAAAATTCCGGCAATTGTTGAAGATATGGATGATGAAAAAGCAGCCTCTTTAGCCTTAGTTGAAAATTTGCAACGTGAAAATCTTAACCCTATTGATGAAGCACAAGCTTACGTTCAATTGATGAAGGTTAATAATTTAACTCAAACTGAATTGGCAGAACAAATGGGGAAGACTCAATCTTATATTGCTAATAAGATTAGACTACTCAAGTTAACGCCAAAAGTGCAAGGGTTCTTAATTGATAAAAAGATTTCTCAACGTCATGGACGTGCACTTTTAGCTTTGAATGAAGAAGATCAAGATACTGCTGTTAGCGAGATTATTAAAAGTGGCTTAACTGTAAAAGAAACTGAAGAGATGATAAAAGATCTTGATGGTTATTTTGCTGCTCAAGAAAAGGAAAAAGAAGAAGAGCTCGAAGAGAATAAGCCGGAACAAACTAAAAAGCCTAAGAAGAAAGTTCAGGTTCGGACAGCTAATGATTTTAAAGTACAAATAAATACAATTAAAAAAGCAATTAAGATGGCAAAAGATTCAGGAATGACTGTGAAATACAAGGAAGATAAAAAGGGTGATTCCTACAAAATTACTATTGAATTGCTTAAAAAGTAGGCAAAGGGAGTAAATATGGTTCAAATTATTTCGGTTGCTAACCAAAAAGGTGGCGTTGGTAAAACAACGACGACGATTAATTTAGGTGCCAGCATTGCAAATCATGGTTATAAAGTTCTAATAGTTGATATTGATCCCCAGGGGAATGCAACTTCTGGTTTAGGTATTGAAAAGTCAACTGTAGATAAAGATATCTATAATGTTTTAATTGATGAAATTCCTTTATCTGAAACCATTCATCATACAGAAACTAAAAATTTAGATGCAGTTCCTGCTACTATTCAATTAGCTGGTGCTGAGATGGAATTAACATCAATGATGGCACGTGAAACAAGATTGAAGCAGGGAATCGATGAGGTTAGCCATGAATATGACTTTATTTTTATCGATTGTCCTCCCTCTTTAGGTCAGCTTTCAATTAATGCTTTTACTGCTTCAGATTCGATTTTGATCCCAGTTCAAAGTGAATATTATGCAATGGAAGGCTTAAGCCAGTTATTGAATACAATTCGCTTAGTCCAAAAGCACTTTAATAAGAATTTGGGTGTGGAAGGTGTATTGCTAACCATGCTGGATGCTAGAACTAATCTAGGAGCAGAAGTTGTTAAAGAAGTTCAATCTTACTTTAATAAAAAGGTTTATAAAACAATTATTCCGCGAATTACCAAGTTAGCTGAGGCTCCAAGTTATGGTAAACCAATTACAGAATACGCTCCAAAATCTCGCGGTTCCCAAGTATATGATTCTCTAGCAAAAGAGGTGTTGAAAGCTCATGGTAAAAAACTCTAAAGAACCTAAAAAACGTGGTCTTGGACGAGGCTTAGAAGCTTTATTTGATGAGAGCCCACAAGTTCAAGAAACTGAGGAGATTACTGAAATCTCTTTAGATGAAATTAGACCTAATCCATATCAACCAAGAAAAACGTTTGATAACAAAAGCTTAAAGGAACTTTCCGAATCCATTAAAGAAAATGGTGTTTTTCAACCAATTATTATTCGTAAATCAGTTAATGGCTACGAAATTATTGCCGGTGAACGTCGTTTTCGTGCTTCTAAGTTAGCTAAGAAGAAAACAATTCCAGCCATCATTCGAGACTTTGATGAGGCGCAAATGATGGAAGTTGCAGTTTTAGAAAACTTGCAACGTGAAGACTTAACGCCATTAGAAGAAGCGCAAGCTTATGAGATGCTGCAAAAGAATTTAGGGTTAACTCAAGCAGAAGTTTCTAAAAGATTAGGTAAATCTCGCCCATACATTGCTAATTATCTTCGTCTACTTACTTTGCCTCAAAAAACTAAACGTCTCCTTCAAAGAGGAGAGCTGTCAATGGGACAAGCAAGAACATTGCTTGGTCTGAAAGATAAGGACAGAATTGATGACTTGGCAAGAAAAGTAGTTAAGAACGGAATTACAGTTCGTCAACTAGAATCACTGGTAGCTAAATTAAACGAAAAAGAAAAGAAACCTAAGAAAAAGGCTATTAAAAAATCAGCTTTCATTAGGGCTAGTGAATCACAATTAACTGATAAATTTGGTACTAGTGTAAATATTACCGAGAGTAAAAGAGGAAATGGTCATTTGGCCATTGATTTTGCATCAACTGATGAATTAAATCGAATTTTAGATTTACTAGGAATTAATTTAGATAAATAATTAATAGGAGTGATTTTTCATGTATCATTTGGGCGATGTAGTACAGATGAAAAAACCACATGCATGTGGTGAAAATAAGTGGGAAATCTTGCGAATGGGTGCAGACATTCGCATTAAGTGCTTAGGGTGTGGTCATTTAATTATGATTCCCCGAGCAGAATTCAATAAAAAATTAAAAAAAGTGCTGCACTCAGCAAATGATCCTGTTAACTTAAAAGAGGAACATTACGTTCCTAAGGAAAATATTGCTGTGCCACACTTTGAATAAAACCAATTAAGAGGAGAATAATATGTCATTAACTGCAGGTATTGTTGGATTACCAAATGTTGGTAAGTCTACTTTGTTTAACGCGATTACTAAAGCTGGTGCCGAAATGGCAAACTATCCATTTGCCACAATCGAGCCAAATGTGGGGATGGTTGAGGTTCCAGATAGTCGTCTAGCTCGTATTCAAGAATTAATTCCAGCTAAGAAGATTGTTCATACTACATTTGAATTTACTGATATTGCTGGTTTGGTAAAAGGCGCATCAAAAGGTGAAGGACTTGGAAATAAGTTCCTTGAAAATATCCGTCAAACTGATGCAATTGTTCACGTAGTAAGAGCTTTTGATGATGACAACATTACTTCAGTTACTGGTAAGGTTGATCCAGAAGAAGATATCAACACCATTAATCTTGAATTAGCAATTGCGGACTTAGATGCAGTTAACCGTAGAATTGGAAAAGTGCAAAAGGTTGCTCAACAAGGCGATAAAGAAGCTAAAGCTGAATTAGCTGTTTTAAATAAATTAAAGCCAGTTCTTGAAGAAGGTAAAGCTGCTCGCTCAATTGACTTTAATGAAGATGAACAAAAGATCGTTAAGGGACTATTCTTACTTACTTCTAAACCAGTTATTTATGTTGCTAATATTGCTGAAAGTTCAATGGCTGATCCAGAAAGCGATAAGTACTACCAAATTGTCAAAAAGCATGCTGAAAGTGAAAATGCAGAGGCTTTAGGAATTAGTGCTGCTACTGAGGAAGAAATTGCTTCAATGGATGAAGATGAAAGAAAAGAATTTCTTGAAATGGAAGGCGTTGAAGAATCTGGGCTTGATCGTTTGATTAAGGCTGCTTACCACATTTTAGGTCTACGTACTTTCTTTACTGCTGGTGGTCCTGAAACTCGTGCATGGACTTTCCATGAAGGCATGAAAGCACCACAAGTTGCCGGTGTTATTCACTCAGACTTTGAACGTGGATTTATTCGAGCAGAAGTTGTTTCATTTGATGATTTAAATGAACTTGAAACCATGCAAAAAGTTAAAGAGGCTGGAAAGCTTCGTCTTGAAGGAAAAGACTATGTAGTTCAAGACGGTGATATTATTGAATTTAGATTTAATGTTTAGGAGTTTTTTGAATGGATCCAAAAGATCAAAATAAAAGTGAACATACTGAAGCTGCCAAGAACTCAATAGTAGGTAATGCGCAACAAGAAAAATTAAAAAAGGCGCATGAACAAAATTCTCGTGATGAAGAGATTAAAAAGATGTCTCCAAAAGAATTGCGTAATAAGTTAAGTAATAAAAACCAAGATTACATTTTTCGTTTGGAGAAGTTTTTGACAGAAGATCAAAACTATACTATGGATCAAGTTGAGCCAGCAATTGATCAAATTTTGCCAGAAATTATTGTTGCGCAACGTAAAGGAATTCCAGCATCTAACTTATATCAAAAAGCTCCAAGAGAAAAAGCAATCGAAATTGCTAATCCTAAAAAAGAAGCACCTAAGACTAAGTTTTGGATGCATGCCGTAGATAATGGCTTATTGTACTTTGTTATCTTTGCTGGATTCTTTGGTGTAGTTCAACTATTTAGTAACAGTTCTAAGCAACAAGATGGTATGCAACAAATGGGTATTTTAACTGTTGCATCAGTTACAATTTTATTTGGTATTTTAATGGCATACTATAATGATTTAATTACTAGGGATAAAAGTAAACGTCCACCAATGTGGCAAATTATTTTAATAGGTGTATTTTTAGTCGGAATCATAATGGTTTGGATTACATTTACATCAATGCCATTTATGCGGGTGATTAACCCTGTATTAAACCCATGGGTTTACATTGTATTAGCGGTAATTGCTTTCTTTGTTCGCAGATGGTTCCGTCAAAAGTACCATGTTGTTGATCCATTGCAAATTAAGCGTCAAAATGAAATTGCTGCTAGAAGACAAAATCGTCGAAATTAAAAACGTGACTATTTATTTAAATTAGTCTACAGTATAAATAAAGATAACAAATAATTTTATTTGTTAGGGGAGTAAATAGACGGCACGAGGCGTCTATTTATTTTTATCTTTTTTAAGTAAAGAACGGGGGTTTTATATGGTTAATGTGTTGCGTAAGTCAATTAGACAATACAAAAAATTGTCGTTGACTTCCCCAGTCCTAGTTGCAGGTGAAGCTTTAATTGAAATGTTGATCCCGTACTTGGTTGGTATTCTAATTGATAGGGGAATTATGAAAGGAAATATGGGCTATATCAATAAGTGGGGCCTAATTCTTTTCGTGCTAACCTTAATTTCTTTAGCTTTGGGTGCGAGTGCCAGTTATGTTTCTGCACACGCGGCAGCAGGTTTTGCGGCTAATTTGAGAAAAGATATGTTTTACCATATCCAAGATTTTTCTTTTAGCAATATTGATAAGTTTTCTAGTGCCAGCTTGGTAACACGACTTACTACAGATGTAACCAATGTTCAAAATGCCTATCAAATGTTAATTAGAATCGCTGTTCGTGCACCGTTAATGCTGATTTTTTCAATTATTATGTCGATTATCATTAGTCCAAGGCTATCTTTGGTTTTTGTGGTAATCGCTCCTATCTTTGTTTTAATTTTGGCATTAATTATTAAAAGTGCATATCCTTACTTTCCACGTATTTTTAGAGGATATGATGTAATGAACCAAGATGTTCGTGAAAATATTCGTGGAATTCGTGAAGTAAAGACTTACGTACAAGAAGAATCTCAAATTGAAAAGTTTGAGAAGTCTTCTGGCTTTATTTATAAATTATTCTCAACAGCGCAGAAAATTATGTCACTTAATGCGCTGGTTGTAATGGCTGTTCTTAACATTTCTACTTTAGCGATTTGCTGGTTTGGTGCTAAGGAAATCGTTGGTGGAAGTTTGCAAACTGGACAATTAGTTTCTATGTTTTCATATTCAAACTCTGTTTTGTTTAGTTTGAATATTCTAGCTATGATCACTACCCAATTAGTTATTTCTGAGGCTAGTGGTAAACGTATTGCAGCTGTCTTAACCGAAAAGCCAGCAATCGAAAATCCACGAAAACCTCTTAAGGACGTAACTAATGGAGATATTGTTTTTGATCATGTTAACTTCAAATACTCACCAGATGATAAGCATTATGCTTTAGAGGATATTAACTTACATATTACCCCTGGTGAAACAATCGGTATTATCGGTGAAACTGGATCATCTAAATCAACTTTAGTTTCAATGATTCCACGTCTTTATGATGTAACATCTGGTGCGGTTAGAGTAGCTAGACATAATGTTAAATCATACGAATTGAAGGCCCTTCGTGATAAAGTTGCAATGGTTTTACAAAAGAATGTTTTGTTTAGTGGAACTGTTGAAGAAAACTTGAAATGGGGAAACGAAAATGCAACACATGAAGAAGTTGTAGCTGCAGCTAAGGTCGCTCATGCAGATGGTTTTATCCGTGAAATGCCAGATGGTTATAATACAATGATCGAACAAGGCGGAAATAATGTTTCTGGTGGACAAAAACAACGTTTGACTATTGCTCGTGCACTTTTGAAGAATCCGGAAATTTTAATTCTAGATGATTCAACCTCTGCTGTGGATACGACAACTGAGCGTGAAATTCGTGAATCCTTAGCAAAAGACATGCCGCACACTACTAAGATTATTATTTCTCAAAGAGTTGTTTCCATTAAGGATGCAGATCGAATTATTGTTATGGATCATGGTAAGATTCAATCAATTGGAACTCACGAAGAATTAATGAAAACCAATGAACTTTATCGTTCAATTGCTAAGTTCCAAGAAGAAAATAATGCGGGAAAGTAGGTGAGAGTAAGTTATGGATCAAGTAAAAGAAAAAACACAACCTAAGGGAAAGCGAATAAAAGTCCTTGGTCGTTTATTAAAATTAGTTTTAACAACGAGTCCTTGGATGTTAGTTGTTTCAATAATTACTATTATTTTAGCAGCTGCTTCTGCTGTAATTGGATCACTATTTATTGAGCGACTGATTGATACTTACGTAACACCACTCTTACATGAAAAAGTTCCGAATTATGGACCACTTTTAAACGCCATTTTAGTAATGTTTGGAATCTATGCAATTGGATTCCTTTCTAACTACTTATTTAGTATGTTGATGGGGGTATTAGCCCAAAAAGTCCAATTCCGGGTTCGTAATGAAACATTTACCCATATGGAATCTTTACCAATTGCTTATTTTGACCAAAATAACTATGGGGATATCATGAGTCGGTATACTAACGATATCGATACCTTGATGCAGATGATTTCCCAATCATTACCTCAATTCTTAAACTCGGCACTAAGCTTGATTTTTGTTATTGTAGCTATGTTTAGTTTAAGCTGGCAATTGACTTTGTTCTCATTTATTATTTTTGCGTTATCCTTTGGAATTGTTAGATTTTTAACAGTTAGATCTAGTCATTACTTTAAAGTTCAACAAAATAAACTGGGTCAAATTAATGGTTACGACGAAGAAATGCTAAATGGGTTAAAGGTCATTAAAGTTTTCTCTCACGAACCTGAAGCTGAAGAAGGCTTTGATAAGTTTAATGAAGAATTGCGTGGAGCATCTGGAAAAGCTAATACCTATGCCACAATTTTATTTCCAATTATGGGTAATATGGGTAACTTATTGTATGTCTTAATTGCCTTTATTGGAGGAGCTGCTGCAATTAATGGTTGGGCTCCTTTAACTTTAGGTGCAATTGCATCTTTCTTACAGTTATCACGTCAGTTTAGTATGCCGGTTGCACAAATTTCCCAACAATTGAATTCAATTGTTTTAGCTTTAGCCGGTGCTCAAAGAATTTTTGAACTAGAAGATGAGCCTTCTGAAGTTGATAATGGAGATGTTATCATGTCTCCTAATAAGGAAGTCAAGAATAGCTGGTATTGGGATGTTCCGGAAAAGAACGGTGACATTAAAAAGGTACCAATTAAGGGACATATTATTTTTGATCATGTTAACTTTTCATACGTTCCAGAGCATCAAATTTTGTATGATATCAATATTGATGCAAAACCAGGGATGAAGGTGGCTCTAGTTGGTGAAACTGGTGCAGGTAAGACAACTATTTCAAATATGCTTAATCGTTTTTATGAAATTCAATCTGGAAAGATAACCTATGATGGTGTTCCAATTTCTCAAATTAGAAAAAATGATTTAAGACATTCTTTGTCGATTGTTTTACAAGAAACTCACCTCTTTACTGGAACGATTATGGATAATATTCGTTTTGGTAAACCTGATGCTAGTGATGATGAAGTATATCAAGCGGCGCGTTTAGCGCATGCAGATGAGTTTATTCATGAACTTGATGATGGATATGAAACTGTAATCGATGGTGATGGGAGCGATTTGTCTCAAGGACAAATGCAGCTGCTAAGTATTGCTAGAGCGATGATTGCGGATGAGCCGGTGATGATTCTTGATGAAGCAACTTCAAGTATTGACACTAGAACTGAACGTATGGTACAAGCCGGTATGGATAACTTACTTGCTGGTAGAACTAGTTTTGTTATTGCTCACCGTTTATCAACAATTGTTAACTCAGATCTTATTTTAGTTCTAGACCATGGTCATATTATTGAACGTGGTACTCATGAAGAACTTTTGAAACAAAAAGGTTACTACTACGAGTTGTACACTGGTAAAAAAGAATTAGATTAATTAAAAATGGAGTCTAGATGCTTTTCTAGGGTCCATTTTTTATAATTCTTTAAAAACGTGGTTTAATTTAGGTAATTAAAAGGAAAACGGGTAAAATATTAATAATAGATTTTTAATGTGATAAATAATTATAGATAAGGAGCAATCCTCATGAAGATCTTAGTTGTTGATGATGATAAAGAAATCGTTGAATTATTAAGTATATATTTAAAAAATGAAGGTTATGAACCAATTGCTGCTTATAGCGGTAAAGAAGCTTTAACGAAACTTTCTACTAATCCGGAAATTGCCTTAATGATTCTTGATATTATGATGCCACAAATGTCGGGAATCGAAGTTATCAAGGAAGTTAGAAAAGATTCGGAGATTCCAATTTTAGTAGTTTCTGCTAAGACTAGTGATATGGATAAGATTCAGGGTTTGATTACTGGAGCAGATGACTATGTAGTTAAGCCATTTAATCCATTAGAAGTAATGGCACGGGTAAGATCTCTCCTTCGTCGTAGCCAGAAAGAAGTAAGAGATGATAAGCCAGATGTATTAGAAGTAGGACCTTTAGTGATCAATAAAGATTCACATGAAGTTAAAACTTTAACTGGTAAGGTTATCCAATTAACTGCCTTAGAGTTTGGAATTTTATATATGCTTGCTAGCCATCCTAATCGAGTTTTTAGTGCTGATGAAATCTTTGAAAGAGTGTGGCAACAAGAATCAGTGGTTTCTGCTAAAACTGTTATGGTACACGTTTCTCACTTACGCGATAAGATTCAGAAAGCAACTGATGGTGAAGAAGTTATTCAAACAGTCTGGGGAGTAGGCTATAAAGTAGAGGCTTAGTAGGGATGAAAAAGCAGAAAGTAATCCTAACCACAAAAGAAAAAAGCGAACTTTTCGGTGAAGGCGTAATAACCGTTATTTTGCTTTTACTATTAAATCTTTCGATCATTATCTTGATTAACCTAGCTGTCTTAAATGATCCAAGATTAGAAAATGGAATTTTCTTTTTGAAGAAAACCATTACTTTTGCTAATGGGATGCATTTGTGGTCTTGGCAACGGCTTTTTATTAGTTTTATGTTAGTCGGCGATGTCATTGTAGTATATTGGCGCTTAATCAGAAGATATCGACAAATGCAATTGCGTCACGTTATTGAAGAATTACACTATATTGCAGATGGACATTTTGACCATCGAATTCCTTTTGTAGTAAAGACAGATTTGCAAAAAGTGATTGATTCAATTAATGCGTTAGTTGATAGTACTGTTGCTTCAATGGAAGAGGAGCGGCAGATAGAGCAATCAAAGGATGACTTGATTACTAATGTTTCTCATGATATTAGAACACCACTAACTTCAATTATTGGCTATCTTGGCTTATTAAAGAGTAGTGAGCTGAATGAAGATCAAACTAAGTACATCCAGATAGCCTATGATAAAGCTCTTCAAATGAAAGCTTTAGCTGAAGATCTATTTGAATATACTACTTTACGCTCTTCAACAAATAATAAATTGGTTTTGGCACCTCTGCATGTTAATTCAATGCTTGAACAAGTAGCTGCTGGCTTTGAATTAGAAGCTGAAAAGAAAAATATCGCTTTTAATGTTGTAACTAGGCCAAGAGACCTCGTAATTGATGCAGATGCAAAGATGATTGTTCGCATGTTAAATAATTTGATTTCAAATGCTTTAAAGTATGGACGTGGAGCTACTGAAATTAACTTAATTGCAAATAAGGTAAATAACGAATTTGTAGAACTTAGAGTTGAAAACAATGGGGAACAAATCCCTAAGAAATCTTTGCAAAAGATCTTCGATCGTTTTTATCGTGTAGAAAGTTCAAGAAATTTAAAAACTGGTGGAACTGGTCTCGGTTTAGCCATAACTAAAAGTATTGTTGATTTGCATGGTGGTAATATTAAATGTCAATCAACATCAGAATTAACTAGTTTTATTATTCAACTACCACTCAATAGCCCAAAGAAAAATGATGGTGTGCTATAATTTAGGCTGAATTGATTTAAAAATTGGGGAGAAAAAATGAGCGATTCTAGCATTTCTTTAAACACTTGCATCTTAATATTGAAGGAACACCACTTGCTTAAATCAAGTGCTATTCAAGATGCGGTTCCAACTAAAATGGATTATATTTCCTATGATTCACGTGATATAAAAACAAATACCTTGTTCTTCTGTAAAGGTAAAGGCTTTAGACCTACTTATTTATCAATGGCTAAAGATAGTGGAGCTACTTGTTATGTAGCAGAACAACCATATCCAGAAGGTAAAGGAATGCATGCTTTAGTTGTTAGAGATGTAACTAAAGCCATGGCTCTTTTATCTGCTGCCTTTTACAGATTTCCGCAAGATGATTTGTATGTGGTAGCCTTTACCGGTACCAAGGGTAAGACAACATCTGCATACTTCTTGAAGGGGATGCTTGACCAAATTAATGGTGGTCGAACAGCACTATTTTCATCAGTAGACGATATTGTGGGACCAAAGCCTGAGGATAAATTTAAGGCGAGTTTAACTACCCCTGAGAGTTTAGACTTGTTCAGAGATATGAGAACAGCTGTTGATAACGGTATGACTCACTTAGTAATGGAAGTTTCTAGTCAGGCTTATAAGAAAAATCGTGTCTTTGGTTTGACTTACGATCTCGGCTTTTTCTTAAATATTACTCCAGACCATATTGGGCCAAATGAGCACCCTAACTTTGCAGATTATTTGCACTGTAAGTTGCAATTAATGGTTAACTCACGTAAGTGTATTATCAATGCAATGTCTGATCACTTCGATGAGATTTATGCGGCTGCAACTACTACTACGAATCCAGATAGTATCTATTTATTTGCCAGAAATGATTTTGAAAATCCTAACTTAAAGCAACCAATTGATTTCCGTTTCCAATCAGTTGAAACTGATATGAAAGAAACTGAATTCAAATTATTCTGTGCATCTGATAAAGCTAAGAAATTACCAATTGCTGGTGACTACACTCTTCAAATGATTGGTGATTTCAACGAAATGAATGGTACTGCTGCTATTATTGGTGCTGGACTTGCCGGCGAAAATTATGAAGAATGTGCTAAAGGTATTCGTCACGTTACTATTCCAGGAAGAATGGAAGCTTTGCCATCAAAGAATCATGGTACTGTAATTGTTGATTATGCACATAATAAGGCTTCAATGATGGCTTTAATGAGCTTTATGCAGCGTGAATTTAACAATCCAAAAATCATCGTAGTTGTTGGAGCTCCTGGTGATAAAGGAGTATCACGTCGTCCAGGATTTAGTGAAAGTTTAACTGCTTATGCAGATAAAGCCTTTTTAACAACTGATGATCCTGGCTTTGAAGATCCAATGGATATTGCACAGGAAATTGATGCAGGCATTGACCATAAAAAAGTTGATGTCACAATTGAGTTAGATCGTGAAAAGGCAATTCATGATGCAATTGCAATGTCTGATAAGGATGACATCGTTTTGATTTGTGGTAAGGGAGCCGACCCATACCAAAAGATTCGCGGAGTAGATACACCATATCCAACTGACATCAAAGTTGCGGAAAGTGTAATTAATGAACTAGAAAAAGATGATGAGGAATAGGAATGAAGCACTTTTTCTCAATTATCGGTGGAATGGGGACAATTGCGACTGAAAGTTATGTCCGTTTAATTAATCACCGAGTTAAGATTACTAAGGATCAGGACTATTTAAATTATATTTTAGTAAATGATGCTCAAATTCCTGATCGAACTGCATACATTATGGATCATAGTCAACCTAATTTTTTCTATGATTTAAAGGATGATGTTTTAAGTCAATCAAAACTTAATCCTGACTTTTTCGTAATGCCATGCAATACTGCTCATTACTTTTATGATGACTTGGCAGCATTAACAGACGTACCATTTTTACATATGATGCGTATTGCTGTTCATAAGTTTGTGGATGATTTTCCAAAAGAAGAGAAAATTGGTTTAATTGCAACTGAAGGTTCTATTTACGATCATTTATATGTAGATGAATTAGAACGAGTTGGTAAAAAAGCTGAACTAGGTGGTCCTGAAATTCAACCAATGGTGAACGAGCTAATTTATCGTGATATTAAAGAAAAAGGTATTGTTGATCATGATTTATACCATAAAATTTTAAAAACAATGCACGATGAATATGGTTGTAATGTGATTTTACTTGGATGTACTGAGTTATCTCTCGCCCAGGAAAAAGCGCCAGATCACCCATATAAAGTTATTGATCCGCAGTCAATTATCGCAGATGTTTCAATTGAACTTGCTTTAAAGATTCGAAATGGGATGGATCCTAAAGAAGCTACTGCAAAATATATGTATAAATAAAGATAAAAGCCTCTCAGATTTGGACAACTGAGAGGCTTTTTTGATCCAATAAAGTATATTTAAGAAAAAATATTGATATAATTAAGGCTAACTTTAATAAATTTACTTAGAAAGAAAAAACTATGTTACAAGTAGAGAACTTAAATAAAAGCTTTGGAAGCAAACAAGTTTTGTTTGATATTAACTTCAAAGCAGATAATGGAAAGATATTAGGCTTAATTGGTAAAAACGGTTCAGGAAAAACAACTCTTTTTCATAGCATTTTAAAGTTTGTTAAATATCAGGGAAAAATCACTATTGATGGACATTCTTTTTCAAGTCGGGATTATAACTCTGTAGGCTATTTACCTGAAGAGCGTAGCTTAATGCCTAAATTAACTGTTTTAGAGCAAGTAAGTTTTTTGGCTAGTTTAAAGGGAATGAAAAAAGATGAAGTAAAACATGATTTGCAAGATTGGATGCAAAAGTTAGAAGTTAAAGGCCAAATTACCGATAAAATAAAAAGTTTATCTAAAGGTAATCAACAAAAAATTCAATTAATTGCGACTCTTATTCATCAGCCAAACTTAATTATTTTGGATGAGCCTTTTAGTGGGCTCGATCCGGTAAACGTCGAAATAATTAAAGAGGTAATCTTACAAGAAAAGAAACGCGGAGCTACTATTCTATTTTCTGATCATGATATGTCTAATGTTGAAGAATTGTGTGACGATGTAGTAATGATTAATAATGGACATACTGTGTTAAACGGTGCCGTAAATGATGTTCGCAATAATTTTGGTTTAACTCGATTGTTTATTAGAACTGACCTGAATCTTGCTAATGTTAAAAATTTACCTGGGGTTGAAAATGCTATTTTACAGAATAATGGTATCTACAAACTTTGGTTAACAAACGCTAGTTACGGAAAAGAAATTTTTAATACGCTCTCCCATGGAAAATACTTGCAAACTTTTGATCAAGAGCCACCAACTTTAGATGAAATTTTCAAAATGAAAGCCGGTGAAGAGAATGAATAAAACTTGGTTAGTTGCTAAAGAAACATATCGTAGAGAAGTAAAAAATTGGTCATTTTTATTGATGATTTTCGCACCATTTCTTGTATTATTGATTTCTTTTTTCTTTGGGATGAGTTCATCTTCAGCTTTCGACAGTGATACAAAAGTAGGAATAGTAAGTCAAAATCAGAGTATTGTTCAGCCATTAAAGAAAACAGAAGATTTTGATGGATATAAAAACAGGGCAAAAGCTGAAAAGGCCTATAAAGATGGTGATATTAGTGGTTATATTGTGGTTAAAGAGACTTCTACTCAATTAGTCGCAAATTATTATGGTACAGAAAGTCTTGATAATAATGTTAAGACTGAGTTGTTCAGAGTTTTAAACACTCAGCAGCAAGCACTTAATCTAAAAAAAGCTAAGCTCAGTGAGCAACAGATGCAGTCCCTTTCTCAAAAAGTTAAATTTACCGAGAAAACTAATGATAAAAAATTGAATGCAAGTGATGAAAAGAATTTAAAGACAGCTACTTTTTGGATTCTAATTTTTGTTTTGTACTTTTTGGTTCAGACTTATAGCACCATCATGGCACAGGATATTGCCAGTGAAAAGGGAACTAAAATTATGGAAATTATCTTTTCAAGCATGCCTGGTGGAAATTATTTTGATGGTAAAGTGTTGGGCATTTTCCTTGAAATTCTAACTCAGTTATTAATTTATGCTGTGATGTTTTCTGGCTTTTATTATATGGCTCCTCATATTGATGGAGTAAAAGATACATTTGCTCAAATAAAGCCTGCTATCGATCAAGCTTTAGGACAAATAATTTCTTGGGGACTATTATTCGTCGTGCTTGGCTTGATCCTATATATCGTTTATGCGGCTGTTTGTGGTGCAATTGTCACTAAAGCTGAAGATGCTAACAAGGCAGTACAACCCTTAGTTTATTTAACTCTACTCGGATTATTTAGTAGTATGAGCTTATCTAATAATCCTGATGGCATTTTTGCCATGATTATGTCTTACGTACCATTTTTATCATCTTTCTTAATGCCTCTTCGACTAATTAAAGGAAACGCGACTGGCTTAGAGGCAGCAATCTCTCTAATAATTCTATTCGTATTTTTGCTAGGATCGATTTGGTGGATTAAAAAAATTTATCCAAGCCTTATTTTGCAAACTGATGATAACGGTATGTGGAAGAATATGAAGCGTGCATTACAAGGCATTAAGGAATAAAAATTTAACTACTCAGCTTTCAAAAGTTGAGTAGTTTTTTTGTGATAAAATTGAAAGCGAATACAAAAAGATGTAGAGGCTTAATTATGAATACAAATAGTTTGGAAACATATGCAATTAATAAAAACAAAATAAAGATAAATTTTGTTAATTCTAGTATTGAATTAACAATCTTAACACCTGAAATAATCCGTGTATTTCAAAATCGCGGTGAGCATACTAATTCATATGCAATTGAAGGAAATAAGATAAAAGAAACTAAATTTAAAGTTGAGAAAAAGAATGACTATCTTGAAATAAAAACTTCAAAATTAATCATTAAAATTTATCACGACGAAAAAATAGATGTTTATGATGCAGAAGAAAATCCCTTAATTATTGACTATCGGGGCTCTCGAATTCCAATTGACCGACAAATAGATTCTAGCCAACAAAAGTTGGCCGAGTCGGAAGGGCATAATGTGGTTACTAGTAGAAGAAAAGACGGCCACTACTATGACTTAGTCAAAGAATTAGCAGACGATGAGCAATTTTATGGCTTAGGTGATAAGACCGGTTTTTTAAATAAACGACACTATGCCTATGAAAACTGGAATACAGATAATCCCGAGCCGCAGGTGGAAAGTTTTACTCGCTTATATAAGTCTGTTCCATTTCTAATTGGATTGAAGAACAATCATCCATATGGAATTTTTTTTGATAATACTTATCATAGTTATTTTGATTTAGGTAAAGAAAGTAATAAATACTACTACATTGCTGCTGATAATGGAAATATTGATTATTACATTATTGGCGGCAGAGACTTAAAAGAAATTGTTGAAAATTATACTTACTTAACAGGAAAAACACCGCTGCCACAAAAGTGGACATTAGGTTATCAACAATCTCGTTGGGGATATAGTATAAGCGCTGAAAAGGTAGAGGAAATTATTACTAAAATGCGAAAATATAATCTGCCATGCGATGCTATCCATTTAGATATTGATTATATGGATGGGTATCGAGTTTTTACGTGGAGGACAGATACCTATGATGATCCCAGAAAATTTATTGATAAACTTCACAAATTAGGTTTCCATGTGATTACAATTATTGACCCTGGTGTCAAAAAAGACGATAGTTATCAGATCTACCAAGAAGGACTAAAAAAGGGATATTTTGTAAAAGCACCAAATGGGCAAGTTTATGTTAATAAGGTTTGGCCCGGGGATGCTGCCTATCCGGATTTTGGGCGTGAAGCGGTCAGAAAATGGTGGTCAGAAAATTGTAAGTTTTTAGTTGATTTAGATGTTGATGGAATATGGGACGATATGAATGAGCCGGCCTCATTTAATGGAGAAATTCCGAAAGATATTATTTTTAATGATGAAGAAAAAGAATCAACACATGCTAAAATGCATAATGTTTATGGTCACAATATGGCTAAAGCAACCTATTATGGCTTAAAGAATTTAACTGGTAAACGCCCATTTGTGATTACCCGTGCTGCTTATGCTGGAACACAAAAATACTCTACAGTTTGGACTGGTGATAATCAAAGTTTATGGGTCCATTTACAAATAATGATTCCGCAACTATGTAATTTAGGAATGAGCGGTTTTGCTTTTGCTGGGACAGATATCGGAGGATTTGGTGCAGATACTACACCAGAACTATTAACAAGATGGATTGAAGCAGCACTTTTTAGTCCTCTTCTTCGAAATCATGCGGCTATGGGTACACGCTCGCAAGAGCCATGGATCTTTGGAGAACCAACGCTATCGATATATCGCAAGTACTTACATTTGCGCTATCATTTTATTCCATATCTTTATGATTTATTTGCTCAAGAAAATAAGTCGGGGTTACCGATTATGCGACCTTTGGTTTTAAACTATCCAACTGATCCAGCAGTTAAAAATATGAATGACGAATACATGGTTGGTACAAATATTGTGGTAGCGCCAATTGTTGAAGAAGGTAAAAAGTGGCGAGCTGTTTACTTACCAGAAGGGGAATGGATTGATTTTTGGAATAATGTTACTTGTAGCGGTAATAATACGATCTTAGTTAGTGCCCCGATTGATAGGTTACCCTTATTTATTAAGAAAAATACTATTTTGCCGTGGGGAGAAGTTAAGGAACATGTTTCCTCTAGACCAGATGAAAAAATGACATTTAGAGTGTTTGGTGAACGTGGTAAATATACTCATTATCAGGATAATGGAACCGATTTTGCTTATCAAAAGGGTGAGTACAATCTTTATGAGATAAATGTCGATGGTCATAAAATTACTATCAATTTGAAAAAGCATGGATATGAGCCAAATTATCAAAGAATTGAAATTAGGACTACTAATGAAAAAATGAATTTTATTTATAAAGATAAAAAATATATTCAGGTTAATTAATTTAATGAAAAAGGACTAGTGCGATGATGTGCTAGCTCATTTTTTATATGGAAAACTTTTCACTTTAATAGCTTTAGTTTTGACTAATATTGAATGAATGTGAATGATTTTGACGAAAAATGATTGAATTTATATCTGAAAGCGTTTATCATATTAAATGAGGTGATGATGAACGATGCTGACCGAGGAACGTCAACAAGCTATAGCAACCTATATTAATAAACACAGTATCTGTCGTGTTAATGAATTATGTAAGTTGACTAAGTCATCAGAGTCAACAATTCGCCGTGACCTCATTGAATTAGAAAAGCGTGGCGTGATTGTTCGGGTACACGGAGGAGCACGCTCACTGCAAGATTATTCACGTGATGTTGAACAACAAGTGAGATTTAATCTTAATGTTGACAATAAACGTGAGATTGCACGTTTTACTGTGATAAATCATGTTACTAATGGAGATCATATTTTTCTTGATGCTGGAACGACAACTTATGAAATGGTGCCGTTCTTGCGGGAAGTTAATGATTTACATGTAGTTACTAATGGTGTTGATGTTGCACTAGCATGTTTAGACAATGGAATTCATACTCGCTTGTTAGGGGGCGAGGCTAAGCTTGAAACGCATGCAGTCATAGGCAACACAGCCATGAAGCAGCTACAAGAAATGAACTTTACGGTTTCATTTATTGGAGCCAATGGTTTAACAGCAGATGGTCAATTTACTACGCCAGATCTAGCAGAAGCTGGTATAAAAAAAGCTGCTATTAAGCAGGCTAAAGAATCTTTTATTTTAATGGATAGTAGTAAGATTGGTGCAGCAAATTTTGCAAGTTTTGCACATATCAATGAGGCAATACTCATCACTAACAATTTAAGTACAGGTAAAGAAAATATCTTACCTGAACAAATCAGAGTTGAGGAGGCTCGGTCATGATTTATACTGTTACAGTTAATCCAGCACTAGACTATGTTATGCAATTGGAAAAGGTAGATGCTGGTAGTGTTAACCGTTCAAATGATTGTCAATTTTTAGCTGGTGGTAAAGGAATTAATGTTTCTCAAATTTTGAACCAACTTGATGTTGATAACACTGCTTGGGGATTTGTTGGTGGTTTTACTGGCAAAGAATTAGTTCGCCAATTAAACGTTAAAAAAATTGAAAGTGATTTTGTAACTATTTCTGACGATACCCGTGTTAATGTGAAAATTCATGCTCAAAAAGAAACTGAAATTAATGCGGCTGGTCCAAAGATTGATGCACAAGAAATTACTGCATTTAAGGCGCGTTTGGATGATCTTAATGAAGGCGATATTGTTGTATTAAGTGGTAGTTTAGCACCAAGTTTACCAACTGACTTCTATGAACAATTATTACCAACTATCAGAGAAGCTGGTGCTGAATTTGCAATTGATACTACTGGGGAAGCTTTACTTGCAACTTTGAAGTACCACCCATTAGTTATTAAGCCTAACCACCATGAATTAGCAGCTTTATTTGATACAAGCTTTGCTAATGATCAAGAAATGCTTGAAGCAGCTAAGAAACTTTTAGACATGGGTGCACAAAACGTCATGATTTCTATGGCTGGCGACGGTGCATACTTAGTAACTAAGGATCATGTTTACCATGCAAGTGCTGCTGTTGGTACTGCTGTTAACTCAGTTGGCGCTGGAGATTCAATGATTGCCGGCTTTGTAGGCACTTACTACAAGACTCATAATGTTGTTGAAGCATTGAAAGTCGGATCTGCTTGTGGTGGTGCTACTGCATTTACTGAAGATATTGCAGTTAAGAGTCAAATTGATGCTGTTTTACCACAAATTACAGTTGAAGAAGTAAAGTAGTTAAAACTAAATAATACAGTTAGGATAGGGAGTTATTTTCATGAAAATTGAAGATCTTTTAAGTCCTGATTTAATGATTATGGATCTGAAGGCTACTACTCAAGAAGAAGCTATTAAAGAAATGGCTAATCTTGAAGTAAAGCAAGGTGTTGTAAATAACGAAGAAGAATTCATTAAATCAATCTGGGCTCGTGAAAAAGAATCAACAACTGGTATTGGTGAAGGAATCGCCATGCCACACGCAAGAAACAAGTACATTAATCGTGCCGCTGTTTTATTTGCAAAAAGTCCTAAAGGAATTGATTATAAAGCTCTTGATGGACAACCAGTTCATTTATTCTTTATGATTACTGCACCAGCCGGTGCTGATAACACACACTTACAAGCTTTAGCTAAGTTATCAAGTTTATTAATTAATCCAGATGTTGTTAATGCTTTAAAGGCAGCAACTACACCAGAAGAAGTTATTGATATCTTTAAAAAAGCAGAAGCTGAAAAGGATGCTCAGGACAAGGCCGATGCCGAAAAAAGAAAGGCCGAAGCTGCAAAAGAAGCATCTAAGCCTGCTAGCGAGCAAAAGCCTTTAATTGTTGGTGTTACTGCATGTATCAATGGTATTGCACACACTTACATGGCTCAAGAAGCTTTAATTAAGGCTGGTAAAAAATTAGGCGTTGATGTTCGTATTGAAACTAACGGTTCTGAAGGTGTAAAGGATAAGCTTACTCCAGAAGAAATTAAGCGAGCAAAAGGTGTCATCATTGCCTCTGATAAAAAAGTTGATATGCCACGTTTCAATGGTAAAGAACTTATTATGAAGCCTGTTGTAGATGGTATTAACCATCCAAAAGAGTTAATCGAGGATATCTTAGAAAATAAGGCTCCAATTTACCATGCTGATAGTAGCGCAAGTTCTAGCGACGATGATGCAAAAGAAAAACAAGGTTTGTGGGCATCTATATACAAGAACTTGATGAGTGGTATTAGCCACATGCTTCCATTCGTTATCGGTGGTGGTATCTTAATGGCCATCTCCTTCATAGTGGAAAACTATATGGCTGGTGGTGCTAAGAACCCTGCATTTATTTTCTTAAATAGTGCTGGTAACTTAGCCTTTGCATTTATGGTTCCTGTATTAGCCGCTTATATTGCTGAATCAATCGGGGACTTACCTGCCTTGATGCCAGGGTTTGTTGGTGGATACATGGCAGCCATTGTTAATGGTACTAACGGCTTACAAGTTAACGCGCAAGCACATGCTGTCTCTCCAGCTGGATTCTTAGGTGGTATCGCTGCAGGTTTCATTGCTGGATATATGATGATTGGATTGAAGAAGTTATTTGCTAAACTTCCAAAGTCAGTAGAAGGTATGAAGCCAATGTTGCTTTACCCAATTTTGGGCTTGCTTTTCATTGCTTTGATTATGTTCTACATCATCAACCCAATCTTTAGTTCAGTTAACTTTGCTATTACCCACTTCTTGAACAGTATGGGTACTGGTAACCTTGTAATTTTAACAATGATCTTAGCTGGTATGATGGCTATCGATATGGGTGGTCCTTTCAACAAGGCTGCTTATGTCTTTGCTTCAGGTGCATTTGCTAACGATCCACATTCTGCAACTGCTGCAGTTATGATGGCTGCTGTTATGGTTGGTGGTATGGTTCCTCCATTTGCTACTGCAATTGGTACTACTTTCTTTAAGAACCGTTACACTAAGGAAGAGCGTCGTGCTGGTGTATCAAACTGGATTTTAGGTTTCTCATTCATTACTGAAGGTGCTATTCCATTTGCTGCAGCTGACCCAGGTCGTGTAATTCCTTCCTGCGTAATTGGTTCAGCAGTTGGTGGTTTACTTGTTGGATTATGGCACATCCAAGTACCAGCTCCTCACGGAGGACTATGGGTATCACCATTATCTAACCATATTTTACTTTACTTCGTAGCTACAATTGTTGGTTCTATTGTAGCCGGTCTAATTATGAGTTTCTGGAAGAAACCTGTTTCTGAAGACCCAGATGAATAAAAATAACTAATTAAAAAGTAAGATTCTAAAAAATTAGAATCTTACTTTTTTTGTTTAATAAATAACATATATATACTATAGTAATGTATAGTATTTAAAACGTGAGTTTTTTTGAAATCGCATTCTTATTTATATATAAAGAAAAATTATATATAAATAAATTACAAGTTCACACAAATATCATAAATTGTACACAATTAAATCATAGATTATCCGTATACTTACTTAATGTAAAAAACAAATATAACAAGGTAAAATAAATGATTATTATATTAATAATCATTAGCAAGAAAGCTATAACTTAATGCTCACCTAATACTAGAAGTATGAGGATAAAATTATGGTTTCCAAGAACAATTATAGTGAAAAATGCGAAAAATTAGACCGCAAAAGCAACGCTTCTCTATTCGTAAGTTTACTGTAGGGACTGCTTCTGTACTAATTGGTTTAACCTTTATAGGTGTTAATAATCAAGAAGTTCAAGCTGACACTACAGTTGCTCCAGAGGAAAGCGTAAAAGTAGAAAGTAGTACAACTAGCGACATAACAGAGACGATAGATAATGTAGTAAATACTGAAGACCAAAGCGTATCTACTGCAAATCAAGCAGAAGCTATGTCAGTAGAAGAAAATAATGAAGTAGAAAATGATGTAACTGCTTCTGTTGAGATTGGTAATGAAGAAGTAAAAAATAATCGGTCTATTTCTGCTGTAGAAACAAATAATGTAGAAGAACAAGCAACTAACGAAGTAGTAGCTTATAACTCTGTGTCAACTAACAAAGATACAGCAGTAAATAATCAAAATACTAATACAACTGAAACTAATTTAGTTGAAAATACTACTCCAGTAGAAGAAGTTCAAGTAGTTGAAAATGTAGAAGAAAACACTGCTCCTGTAGATGTACAAACAGTTGAAACTACAGAAAGTAATACTGCTTTTGTAGAAGAAACACAACCAGTTGAGAATGTAGAAAACAATGTTCAAGAAGCACAATCAACTGAGAATGTAGAAACTAATACTGTACCAGTAGAAGCAGATCAACCGATTGAAAATACAGAAGATAGTACTGATTCTGTGGAAGAAGTAGCTCCTATTGAAGCTGAAAATAAAGTTGAAAATGAAGCTTCTCCGATTGAAGAATCAGTAATTAAGGAAAATACAACTATTCAATCGGATGTAAAAGAAGTTCAAAGCAAGGCTTCTGTGACTATTCAGGGAACAGATGCAGAAAAGTATCCGAAAGAAGCTGGAAAACTAATTGGTAAAGATAAATACATTTATCAAATTTTAAACTTAAATTATACAAGTTTTAGACCTAGTCAAAACAAAAAATTAGTTCTCTCTGTAAATAGAAATAGCCTGTCGGATGAAAATCTCTATGCATATGTAACTGACAATGGTTTTACTAAAATTTTATCTACCCACACTATTCAAGCAGGTCACTTTAAGAACATTGAAGTAGACAATGGAATGTACAATGTGGAATTTTTAATAGTTAATAGTGGTAAATCTGATGTTACTGTTAACGAAAACAAAACTCCTGTTGGAAATGCAAGTACAGTTGTGGGAAGTACACGAATTGAATATTGTTTAGGAAATAGTACTAATATAGATGCCAGTTCAATTGGTGAAATTATTCCTATTTATACAGAACAGTCTGTGATTAAGTACTACTACCGGAATAAAGATGGAAAATTGGTTGAAATCCTAAATACCCTAATGTTAACGTATCAGGCTGGACTGGCCAAGAATTTGTTGTTGATAACGTTGATCAATATAAACAGCTAATTGATGGCTTTTACTTAGATGATTCAAATATTCCTACTGGCTCATTTACTGGAACTCTTTCTCAATTCGGAGATGGTAGTTACTATAAGAAAGTTTACTATAGTGCTGGATATAAAGATGAAGGCACTATTGATCAATTAAACGTAGATTTTACGGTAGTTTACCGTCAAATTGATGCTACCGGTAAGATGGAAGTTCTGATGTATGATGGCAGCAATATGACTAAGGTTATTGAGAGTCATACTGTAGAAGCTGGTAAATCAGTTAAGTTTTTTTATAACAACTACACAGCTAGAAACCCATTTGTAACTGACTCTGCTCATGAAGTACAGTTTGTGTATAAAGAATTAGGTTCCTTAATTTTAGTTGATGAAAACGGGAAAGAACTTCGTGCACCTATAAAATTTAACAATGATCCAACTAAGGCTGGACTAACCTCTGCACCGATTATTGAGGGATATATTGCTTATATTGAATACGTAGTTCCAGAAGATACAGGTAAAGATATCACAGTTATCTACACTGCAAATGCAGCTAAGGCTGAATTTATCTATGTTGATGAGACTACAGGCAAGCAATTGGAAACTGCAGTAGTTGACGGTAAGTATAACGAAACAATTAACTACAGCACAGCCGATAAGATTAAATACTATGAAAGCTTAGGCTATGAATTAGTCAAAGATGGTTATGTTGGCGGAGAATTAGGTGAAGACACAAAGACTTTCTATGTAACGTTCAAACATGGAGCAGTTATAGTTACTCCTGATGATAAATTTACCGAAGAGGATCCGATTAATCCAGACAACCCAGATGGACCAAAATACCCAGCTGATTCTGCTAACTTGAACAAGGATGTAACTAATACTATCCACTATGTCTATGCAGATGGAACAACAGCTAAGCCAAGTCACACACAAACTTTAACTTTCATTGGTTCAGGTATGATTGACAAGGTAACTGGTCAATATGTAGAAGTCGATGAAAATGGTAATGTTAAGCTTGATGAGAAGGGTAACCCAATTCCAGGCAAATTAAATGGACAGCACTTGATGGAACTACGTTTATACAAGTCATTTCTCCAGATATTGCCGGCTACACTCCAGATAGGAAAGAAATTGGTAGCCTTGAAAATGTAGATAGTAATATTGACGATATCATTGAAACTGTAGTTTACAATAAGGATATCGTAGATCCAAAAGAACCGAAGGACCCAGTAGATCCAGAAGGACCAAAGGTTCCGGCTCAAGTTGAAACTCCAATAGAATCAACGAATGATGCTCCTATTCTTCCAGAACAACTTTCTACTGATACTACTATTAATAAAGTAGAAACTGTAGAAAACAAAGAATCTGGTAAAGTAGAAGCAGCTACAACTGAGGATGTCGCATTACATCAAACAGGTCATAAACATTCTAATGCAGGACTTATTGGACTAGGTTTAGCAACCATTGCGTCAATTTTAGGCTTAGCAGGTACTAGAAAACGCAAGAAGGATTAAGCTAGTTGAATAAAATAGTTTTATGAAAAACGCTACCCCCGGGTGGCGTTTTTTAGTATAGTGGAGGGTAGATAATAAAAGTGGAAAGTGAGACTGAAAATGATTAAGCTTATTGCAACTGATATGGATGGTACTTGGCTAAGAGAAGATAAGACTTATGATAAGGAACTCTTTGAAAAAGAATTTCAAATTATGCAGGATCGTGATATAAAATTTGTTATTGCAAGTGGCAATCAGTATGAAAATATCCTCGATCGTTTTCCAAAAGCTAATAAGCATATGTATTTTGTGGCTGAAAATGGTGCTTTAGTAGCTCATGGAAATGAAATTCTTCAAATATCTGATTTAGCTGATGAAGATTATCAAACCATGCTTGAAATTGTGGAAAAATTACCATATAACGCTATTGTCGCTGGTGTAACTAGTGCATATGTTGAAAAAAGCAGTGGAAAAGAATTTGCAGAAGATCTAAAAAAGTACGTTAAGAAAATTCAAGTTGTTGATAGTTTTAACGATATAGATGATCGTATTTTTAAAGTAAGTCTTCGCGTTCCAGAAGATGAGATGCCTAAGATCTTGGAACAACTTAGAGAAGACTATCCACAGATTGGTTTTGTCTCAGGCGCAAGTACTGCTATTGATATGCAGACTAAAGGAATGAATAAAGCCGTAGGTTTAGAATATTTGGGTAAAAAACTTAAGATTAAATCTAGTGAAATGGTGACATTTGGTGATAGTGGTAATGATGTTGGTATGCTTAAGTTTGCAGGTACCAGCTTTGCTACTGCTACTGCTCTTCCAGATGCAAAGAAAGCTGCTAATCAAATCATTGGATCTAGTGAAGAATCAAGTGTGCAAAAGAAAATTCTTGAGTTACTCTCATAATTAAATGTAAGTTGAGATAGGTGAACAAGTTGAACGATCAAATTATTCGAGTTACTAGAGCTTTAAATCATCCCATTCGAATTCAAATTCTTTATTACTTAAATGACAATCAAAAAAGTAGTGTAAATAACTTGGTAAAACAGTTTGATGTTAGTCAGCCAGCTATTTCTAGACACTTGAGAATCTTAGAAGAGGCTAAGCTAGTTAAGAGTGAGCAAGTTAAGCAAGAGCGCTACTATAGTTTAGAAGATAAGCATGTTATTAAGATTCTAGATGTCTTGAGACGGCACGTTAATGAAGATTTTTAGTTCAAGGACTTGAATAATCACAGCAATTTTGACTGTCTTTTTTCTGAACATCTTTGACAAACATATAAAAATATGTTTATATAAGGATGTAATTTTAGAGAAAAAGCATTAAATTAAAAATTCAGCAAATTTTTTATTATTTATACTTATTGATAGCATCAAGTCTGAGACGTCTTGGTGCTATTTGTCTATCTAGAAAAATGTTGACATAATAAAAAAATTAGCTTAGTCTAACTTTAAGTTAGAACTTATGCTGAATTTTCTAACTTAATGCTTTTTTGTTTTGCACAGGAGGATATTTATGCAAAATTTTAAATCTAAAATTACAAAATTTATTTCTATTATGGGTTTAGTGACGCTTTTATCATTGATAACGGTAGGATGTTCGAATAAGCAAAACTCTACTAGTCAATCAGATAAAATTTCGATAGTTACAACAACTAATGTCTATTCAGATATTGCTAAAAATATTGTTGGAAAATATGGAACAGCGACTGCAATTATTGATAAAAGTAGCGTTGATCCACACGATTTTGATCCGACAACAGCAGATGCTAAAAAGGTAGCTCAGGCAAATATTATTGTTGCAAATGGGCTAGGTTATGATTCATGGATGAATAAGTTGGCGAAATCTGTTGATAAAAAGCCTGTCTTAGTCGGTGAAGACTTGATGGGATTAAAGAGCGGAGATAATCCACATATTTGGTACAATTTAGCTATGCCAACTAAGTACGTTGATTATTTGGTTAAGCGTTTATCTAAGTTAGATAAGAAGCATGTCGCTTATTTTAAGGAAAATGGCGAAAAATACTTAGCCAAGATCGACAAAATCAAACAGCTAGCTAAGGCTAATAAGGGTGATCAAAAACCAGTTTTTGTCAGTGAACCAGTCTTTGACTACGCTTTACAAGAAGCTGGTTATAAAATAGGCGACAAGAAATTTGAAGAAGCCATTGAAAATGGTACAGATCCTAGTCCTAAGACAATTAACGAAATGAATAATGCTATTAAACAAAAGAAGATTGCCTTTTTTGTTAATAATACTCAGGCAAGTAGCTCAACAGTTAAGTCTTTTGTTAAACTTGCAAAAAAGAACAATATTCCAGTTTTAAATGTTCGGGAAACTATTCCTAATAACACTACTTACTTAGCTTGGATGAAAGAAAATTATCAAAAACTAGCTGATATTCAAAATAATTAAATAGGATTGGTTTATTAGAAGAAGAGGAGTAGTGAGATGACTGATATATTAACAGTTAAAGACCTGGGGATGAAATTTGAGGATAAGGTAGTTTTTAAAGACCTAAATTTTACTCTATCTAAGGGGTCAATGACAGCTCTACTTGGTGCAAATGGTACAGGGAAAACAACCTTGATTAGAATTTTGATGGGAATGCTGCAACCGACTACAGGATCGTTTAAGTTTGCGCCAGATACAAAAGTTGGTTATGTACCTCAATTTAGAAATCTAGATGCTGATTATCCCCTTTCAATTCGGGCCTTTGTAGAACTTAATACTCCTTTATTTAAGAACGCGCGGGTAAAGGCAAGAGTAAATCAAATTTTAAAAGAGACCCATTTACTAGATATTCAAAATACTAGGATGGGCGAAGCTTCCGGAGGTCAAAAGCAGCGTGCATATTTAGCTCAAGCTTTGTTAGATAAGCCAGACTTTATTATTTTGGACGAGGCAACAGCTAGCTTAGATCCAGTTGCTAAAGAAGAGTTAATGTCATTAATTAAGTACTTAAATGAAAAACACGCAATGACTGTTTTGTTTACAACTCATGACATTCCTCTAGCTAAGAAATACATGAAAGATTATCTTTTATTTAAAGATAAAGGCTTAGTTGCTGGTAAAATTAAGGATCTAAATGAGGAGGTGGGTGAAGAATAATGTTTGCATATGATTTTATGCGGTATGCATTTTTAGCCAGTACTTTTATTGCGATTACCTGTGGAATAGTGGGGGTATATGTTGTAGCTAGAAGTTTTTCATTCTTAGCTCACACTCTATCAGAAATTGGTTTTGCTGGAGCTGCTTTTGCAGTTTGGATTGGTTGGGTTCCACTATGGGGCATGGTTCTTTTTACTTTGCTTGGTTCAATCAGTGTTGGTGAATTGTCCATGAGAAGTGATCAGAAAGAATCCGCAATTAGTGCGATTTCAGCCTTGTTTATTGGCTTGGGTGTACTATTTTTAGCTATTGCTGGCGGTAATAGTCGATATGCAACTAACATCTTGTTTGGTTCAATTATTGGAGTTGATAGAGATGGAGTTATTCAACTAGTTGTTCTTTCTCTCTTTGTTTTAGCAATAATTTTCCTAATTTTAAGACAATTAAACTATGATTCATTTGACCATGTAGGGGCAGTTAGCCATCATATTAATACAAGCTTAGTTTCAGTAGTATTTTTAATTTCTTTGGCTTTAGCTGTTTCAATTGGTGCACAAGTTGTCGGATCATTATTAGTCTTTATTTTATTAACTTTGCCATCTTCAAGTGCTCGCTACTTAGGTAAGACAATTCCTGCTATGTTATGTTGGTCAGTTGGGATTGCCTTGTTTGGAGTTTGGGCAGGTTTAGTTTTAGGATACGTAACTAATTTACCAGTCACTTTCTTTATTTCGATTATTGAAGTTGGAATTTATTTATTTGTTTATGGCGTTCATGCTTTTAAGAAATAAAACTGTTATTTAGAACCTACAAGGGCCTTCTTGCTCTTGTAGGTTTTTTGTTTTTAAATTTCCTTAATATGTGGAAAAAGGATAAAATTAAATAGTATTACTTTTTTAGATGAGGAAAATTATGTGGATAAATTTTTTATGGGCATTAGTGCCAATCATCTGGTTGATAATTTCTCTTGGAATTATTGGTATGCCGGCTTCAAGGGCATGTACGATTGGTTTAATTATTACAATTGCTGATGCTGTTTTAATGTTTAAACAACCCATAATTAATACTCTTTCTGGAGCCTTAGAAGGTATTATAATGGGAATTTGGCCAATCATGTATGTAATTCTGGCTGCGCTTTTTGTATATCAGATTACAACTGATTCAGGTAGTATGGGGACGATAGAAAAATTATTATCATCAATCACAACCGATAAAAGAATTTTAGTATTAATAATTGCTTGGGGTTTTGGTGGCTTTCTAGAATCTATTGCTGGTTTTGGGACTGCTGTAGCAATCTGTGCAGGAATCTTAATTTCCTTAGGTTTAGAACCGATCCAAGCTTCAGTAATTTGTTTGGTTGCCAATAGTACGGCAACTGCATTTGGTGCAATTGGCTTGCCAGTTTTGACATTAGCTGAAGTAACTAATCTTAATGATGTGCAATTAGGATTTATTGTAACCTTGCAATTGGTCATTTTAGTTATTTTAGTACCTTTTATTTTAGTTATTCTTACTGGCAAAAGTATTAAGGCCCTGAAAGGTATTGTTTTTATTACTTTAATGTCAGGGGTTGGAATGGCCATTCCTCAAGTTATTATTGCTAAGTTTACTGGGGCCGAGCTTCCAGCCTTAGTCGGATCATTGTTTTCAATTTTAGTTACTGTCTGGCTGACTAAAAGAAAAACTGGTTCAGTAGAGGAAGTAGAAAATGAAGGTGTCAGCGAAATTATCAAGGCTTGTTCGCCATTTATTTTGGTTTTTATTTTCGTTCTACTGGCTTCCTCTCTTTGTCCACCTGTGAATAACTTTTTAACTAGTGTAACTACCCATTTACATGTTTACTTAGGAAAGAATCCTAATGATTTACCAATTAATTGGCTTTCCTCTCCAGGAACATTAATTTTATTAGCGGGAATAATTGGAGGAAAGATTCAAGGCTTAAGCTTAAGCCAAATGTTCAAAATCTTGCTCAATGTTTTGAAAACAATTGGTATGACAACAATTACAGTTTGTGCAATTGTGGGTTTAGCTAAAGTTATGGTATATGCAGGAATGACTAAAGCATTAGCGGTAGCCTTAGTAAGTTTACTTGGACCAGCTTATCCTTTATTTGCACCATTAATTGGGGCTCTAGGAACATTCTTAACTGGGTCTGCAACGTCAGCCAATGTTCTATTTGGTAATTTACAGTATTCTGCTGCTCAATCATTAGGAGTAAGCAAATATTGGATTGTTGCTTCAAATATGACTGGCGCAACTGCAGGGATGTTATCACCACAGAATATTGCAGTAGCTACTGGTGCAATTAATAAAGAAGGTTTAGAAGGAAAAATTCTAAAAGAAACGACAAAGTGGGGCAGTATTTACTTGTTAATTACCTGTGTATTTCTATACTTAGTTGGTTTGATTACTAAATTAGTATAAAGTAAAAAGTTCTTGATCTTAGAAATTAGATCAAGAACTTTTTGTTTACAAATATATTTGTGTTTTTACTAGATTGTTTTCAATTCATTAACGATTTTTTCAAACTCATTAAGTCGTTTTTCAAAAGTATTAAATGCGTCTTTTAAGTAATTGGCCTTTGTCATATCGACACCGGCACGTTTCATTATCTCTGTTGGATAATCTGAAGAGCCAGCCTTTAAGAAATTAATATAAGCGGTACGTTCTTTGTCAGTACCATGAACAACATTATTTGCGAGAGCTGTAGCAGCAGCAAAGCCTGTTGCATATTGGTAAACATAAAAGTTGTAATAGAAATGAGGAATACGGGCCCATTCTTTAGCAATCTCTCCGCCCGGTTCTACACTATCACCGTAATATTTTTGGTTTAAATTGCCGTAAAATTCATCAAGAACATCGGCAGTTAATGGTTGACCATTTGCGTCGGCTTCATGAATAAACTGCTCAAATTCTGCAAATTGTGTTTGACGGAAGAGTGTACCCTTAAATGAATCAAGATAGTGATTCAAAACAAATGCGCGTGTTTTAGGATCGGTAATTTTATCTAAGAAGTATTCAGTTAAAATATTTTCATTAGTTGTTGATGCAATTTCAGCAACAAAAATTGGGTAGTCTCCATATACATATGGTTGAGTATTTCTTGTATACCAGGAATGTACTGAGTGTCCAGTTTCATGAACTAGAGTATATAGAGAATCAAGATTATCCTCCCAATTTAATAATTCATATGGATCAGTATCATAGGAACCACCGGAATAAGCGCCTGTTACCTTATTTTGGCTTTCAACCACATCAATCACACGATTATTAAAGATGTAATCAACATGTTCGAGGTAATCTTTTCCTAATGGCGCTAAGGCTCGTCTAGCCTCATTTTTTGCTTCTTCAAAGTTATAAGAAAGACTAGGCTTACCGGTTAATGGAACATACATATCATACATTTGTAGATCAGAAAGACCTAAAATCTTTTTTCTTAAACCAACGTAGCGATGAAGTAAGTTGAGGTGACTATTTACCTCTTTAACCAATGTATCGTAAACAGCTGTTGGTACGCCATTTTCACTTAAAGCAGCCTCTCGAGCTGAATTGTATTTATGTACTTGAGCATTAAAATTGTGGGCTTTTACTTCACCTGATAAAGTTGAAGCGAGACTATTTTCAAACTGGCCATAGCTTGCATACATAACATCAAATGCATTTTTGCGAACGTTTCTATCTTGTGACTGAATTAGAAGTGAATATAAGCCATCAGATAATTGGACCATCTCTCCGTCTTCATCTTGAACATACCCGTATTCCATATCAGAATTAGTTAAAACATTGAAAGTATTAGCGGAAGTTCCCATTGCATCTCCAGCAGCGGCAATAATTTTTTCTTCGCTTGCTGGTAAAGTATGAGGACGTTTCTTAGTAATTTGTTCAAGTCGATGTTGATACTCTTTTAAACGAGGTTCATCTTGCATAAATTTAGCAAGTGTCTCTCCTGGGATAGATAAAATTTCAGGATCGACAAAGGAGATAGCGGCGCTCATTTGGTTAGCTAAGCTTTGAGCTTTAGCAACAAGGCCTAGATAATGAGTATTACTAGTATCAACGTCGCTTGACATAGTAGCATAAACGTACACTTTTTCTAAACGACGATTTACAGATAAAATTTCTGTAATTCCTTCATATAAATCTTGACCAGATTTAACAAGATTTCCCTTAAATCTATCTAAATTTTTAATTTCGGTTGCGACCTGATTATATTCTTGTTCCCATTCCTGATCGTCTTTAAAAATACGACTAAGATCCCATTTGAGATCATCAGATACTTCATTTCTTGTTGGAAGAGCCATACCTTTTCCCTCTTTCTACCATATAATTTTTATTAATCATCATTATAGAACATTATTTCGCTTGCTAAAAAATAAAATTTTTTTAATAATGAATTTAATGCGCTTAACTAAGTAATTTTGTATTATGAAAAGGCAAGCTGATTTTCAGAGGAGTTAAAAATTAATGAGACCTGAGGAACCCAAAAGACCACGCCAAAAACTAAGAAGAAATAATGTGTTTGCGGCGAGTAAAAAAGATTATAAAAATGGAAATAGTTTTGCTCGTTTGGTAGGTCTCTTATCAATTTTACTTGTTTGTGGAAGCGTAGCTTACTTTGCTCATGCATATTTCTCAGCTATGAGTTCAGTTCAACAAGCTTATCGAGGAACAGGAAAAACATCGCAATTGATTTCTCAGAAAAAGCCAATTTCAATTCTAATTCTTGGCGTCGATCAAGGAATTGAAGGCAGGCATGACCGGGGAAATTCCGATACGATGATCTTAGCCACTATGAATCCAGGGAAAAAAGAAGCAACAATGACCTCAATTCCCAGAGACTTGTTAGCCGATATCAAAGGTGATGGAAGCGGGGAAGGGAAGTACTACATGTTCCGGGTCAATTCGGCTTATCAAGTTGGTGGCAGTAAAGGAGCAACTCGCACAGTAAAAGCACTTTTAAATACACCAGTTAACTACTACATGGAAGTTAATATGAAGGCTCTAGAAAGTATGGTAGAAGCTTTAGGTGGAGTAGATGTTAATGTTCCATTTACTTTTACTTATCACACGCATTTTAAGAAGGGGAAGCAGCACTTAAATGGTAAAGAGGCCTTAGACTATGTGCGGATGCGTAAAGAAGATCCAAAAGGTGACTATGGTCGACAAATGAGACAAAGACAAGTGATTAACGACATTGTACGTAAAGGGATGTCAGTTAATTCAATCACTAACTATCGTAAGATTCTTAAGGTCTTTGCCAAGTATGTTAAAACTAATCTGACCTTTGATGATATGCTTTCAATTGCAATGAATTATCGCGGATGTACTCAGAATATTAAGAGTGGCTATATTCAAGGACATAATGTTTGGATTGGAGCGGCAGCAATGCAAGTAGCCTCTACAAAGGAACTACAACGTGTATCAGATTTAGTTCGTTCTAGTTTAGGATTAAAACAAGAAAAACTCCATAATCAAGAAACAAGACAAAATAGTCTGCAGCAAGGTTTAAATTGGAATGATCCAGAAGACTTTAGAAATTATGTAATTTATGATAAAGATTCTGACACTATTCCATGGGATGGTAATTAAGAAAAAAGCAGCTAGCGAAATGCTAACTGCTTTTTTTAGTATATCTGTTGATGATTCTATCTTAGTGATTTTAGTCCGTAACTGCAACTGTTGTTTGTAAAGTTTTAGTTACCTAATTTAGAATTTGGGTTTTCTTGATTAATTCTTTTTTCTTCAAACTTGATATCGGCTAACTTATTTTCCTTTTCTTCTTTTATTTGATCTTCTTTGAACTTTTTACTTAGGAGAGTTGGTTTAATGGTATTTTCAACTAAGCCTTTAGACACATTAAAATTGGTATCTTGATCAGCTGCTTGAGAAGTAGTAACTGAATTAGTTAGAAAGCCAAAGCCTAATAATACAATAAGTGCTGTTGAAATTCCTTTTTTGTGTGTCAAAGTATTTTACTCCTTTTAAGTTTAAATTTAATAATAATTAAATGGTAATCATGTTACACTAGTGATATTTAAAAAGTCGTTTTTAATTTACTTAACAAACTGTATTATAGAAGAGGATTATTGCAGTAAAATAAAGCGAAATTTACATTTTTTTACAAAAACTTCAATTACGTAAATTTAATGTAATATTTGAAAGATCAGTGTAATAAAAAGGATGATGAAAAATGAAGCAAACTAAGTATTTTCCAGTTATTTATGGGGTAATATCTGCCCTTATTGCATTTATTGCAGTGTTTTTTATTGCACAGAGAACCTTCCATCTTTCTGTATCGATGGCTATTTTAAGTGCTGGAATTTTTGCGGCTTTCTTTTATGTTCTATCATATTTTAGAGGACATGCTTCTTATGAAATTAAGGCAATTGTAGCTAAATATCATTTAACAGATGAAGAACTTGCAAAAATAACCGGGATGAAGGCTAGTGATTTTCCGATCTATCACAATAAGCTTCAATTAATTATCCCTAAAAGACAATGGCCAAAAGTCTTAAATGCGCTTCAAGAGTATGATCGGCAGTGCCAATTATCAAATGAAAAAGAGAGAAAATAATGAGTTTACTAACAGTTAAAAATTTAAGTCAGACATTTATTGATAAAACTTTATACGAAGACGCAAACTTTGTTTTAAATAAAGAAGACCATATGGGCGTAACCGGGCAAAACGGAGTTGGTAAATCAACTTTAATTAAAATTTTGACCGGTGAAATCACGCAAGATGATGGGGAAGTTAAGTGGCAAAATAAAATTCATGTTGGGTACTTAGATCAGTATGCCAAACTTGAAGAAGGTTTAGAGCTAAAACAATTTTTGCAGACTGCCTTTAGTGATCTTTTTGAAAAAGAAAAAGAATTAAATGAACTCTATGTGAGATATGGTGAAAATGGGGATGAAGCTCTCTTAGAAAAGGCAGGTAAGATTCAGACTTTACTTGAAGAAAAAGAATTTTACGATATTGATACCAAAATTGATCGTGTAGCGACAGGGTTAGGATTAGCGGATTTGGGTTATAGCCGGGATGTATCAAAACTTTCTGGTGGACAAAGATCTAAATTGATCTTAGCTAAGCTGCTTTTACAAAATCCAGACGTACTGGTTTTAGATGAGCCGACAAACTACTTAGATGTTAATCATATTGACTGGCTTGCTGATTATTTGAATAATTTTGAGGGAGCTTTTATCGTCGTTTCGCACGATTATGACTTTTTAGGTCGAATTACTAATTGTATTATTGACATTGATTTTGGAACTATTACACGCTATACAGGTGATTTAAAGCATGCGCTTCGTCAAAAAGAAGCTGACCGAGAAAGCTATTTAAAGGCCTATGCTAACCAGCAGAGAAAAATTCAAAAGACTGAAGCATATATTAGAAAAAATAAGGCTGGCTCTAGATCTAAAAGTGCTAAATCGCGGGAAAAACAGCTAGCGAAGATGGAAATTTTAACGCCACCGCAAAATAATAAAAAGGCCCATGTCCTTTTTCCTTATGTTGATACCGCATCAAACTTACTCTTGCAAACTCAAGATTTAGTAATTGGATATGATCAGGCCTTAGTAAAATCAGCATTTAACTTTTCTGTTGGAAATGGAGAAAAGGTAGCTGTAACAGGTTTTAATGGAATCGGAAAAACTACCCTGCTAAAGACCTTACTAGGAAAATTAAAACCAATTTATGGCAGTTTTGAATTATCTTCAACAGCTAAGCTTGCTTATTTTCAACAAGATTTAGCTTGGCCTAATAAAAATATGACGCCATTGCAATATTTGCAGGAAGAATTTCCACGTTTGCGTCCTAGAGAATTACGACAAGCCTTAGCGAGAATGGGATTAACTGCGCAGCAGGCCATGAGCCCTTTAAAAGAACTTTCTGGTGGAGAACAAGAGAAGGTTAAACTAGCTAAGATGCAGTTTGAACCATCTAATTTACTATTCCTGGATGAGCCAACAAATCACTTAGATATTGCTACAAAAGATTCTTTAAGAAAGGCAATTGTTGAATTTAATGGTGGAGTAATTATTGTTAGCCACGAAAGAGATTTCTTTAGAGGAAATTGGGTGGATAAGACGATTGATATTGAAAAAATGAATAATGAATAACATTTAGAGGAATGAAATGGATAAAGAGCGTGTAAGCCAAGATTATGCTGCTGAGGTTTTAGATACCTGCTTAAAAGCTGGGAGACTAATGATTGAAGGCGGCAGTGAAACTTATCGAGTTGAAGATACGATGATGAGAATAGCGCGTAATGCCGGAATTACTGGTGCAAGATGTTTTACGACTCCAACTGGAATTTTTATGAGTTTGGGTGAATACTCTTATACTCAGGTTACACAAGTTAAAAAAAGAAATATTAACTTAGAATTAGTAGATCGAGTTAATGAATTATCACGCGAATTTGCGGCTAAAGAAATAACATTAAAAGAATTACAAGAGCGTTTAAAGCAAGTTTCCATTTCGATTCCAGATTTTCCTATATGGCTTCAAATTATTGGAGCGGCTATTTTAAGCCCTACTTTAATGGTCTTGTTTATGGATGATTATGACTGGATTGATTTTCCGGCAGCTGCTGTAATCGGCGGAGTATCTTATGCTCTTTATTTAGCTATTAAGCGCTATACTAGTATTCGCTTCTTAGCTGAGATGGTAACTGCAATATTTATGGGAGTTATTACTATTTTGACGTGTAAAATCTTCCCTAAGCTTGTAGTTGATAATATTTTGATTGGTTCCTTGATGACCTTAGTACCGGGAGTTGCAATAACTAACGCATTGCGTGATTTATTTGGTGGCGATTTATTGTCCGGAATGGCTCGAACAACTGAGGCAGTTCTAACAGCAATTGCTTTAGGTGGCGGAATTGGTATTGCAATTAAGTTACTGTGGGGTGTGATGTAATGCCTTTTTGGTTAGAAATAATTATTAATATAGTATTTGCGTGGCTTGCAGCTGTTGGATTTGGGTTAATTATTAACGTCCCGCACCGCGCTTTAGTTTTATGCGGCATTAGCGGAAGTGCAGGTTGGATTCTATACTGGTTGGCAAATCGAATTGGTGTTGGTCGATTGGGGTCTAATCTTTTAGGGGCACTCTGTGTTGGAATTCTAGGTCTGGTATTTGCTCGTATTAAAAAGTGTCCGGTAACCGTTTTTAATATTCCAGGTGTAGTTCCCCTAGTTCCTGGTGTGCCCGCTTATCAGGCAGTGCGTGCTATGGTAGAAGGTCAATTATCTGATTCAGAAAATCTGATCCTACGGGTAGCAATTGTCACGATAGCAATAGCGATGGGCTTTATGCTTGCACAGTTAATTGGAGAAATCTTTTTCAAGAAGCGTCAAAATAGAAAAAATAATAAGAATTTGGTATAATATTAAATGCGACGAGTCGAGGAAAACGCGAGATGCGTTCTTTGACAGAGATCATCTAGACTTGCGAAGTCAAAGCACGGGAAGTGCTGATGATGGGCTACTTTGGCTGTGAAACAAAGACCCTGACATACTTTTGTATGTTTCTCGCAAAAAAGACTAGCTTTCTTTTGAAAGTTAGTCTTTTTTAGTACTACAATGTCCTTGAAAGTAACTTAATGAGGTAAAAACTTATGAAAATATCTATTCATCATATTGTAACTCAAAAGGTCGGTAATTCAGCTGGCTTTTCACTACCTGCTTCTTTTAAAGTAAAGGTAGGAACTGAGTATGCAATTCATCAGAAAGCTGATGGAAGTTTGATCTTAATACCGAAAATTTCTAATCCTTATACCTCCGATGCTAAATTTGAAGATGTACCAGGACCAGAAAGGGAAGCTTGGGAAAATATGGCTATGGAGGAATTACGTCGTGACGATGAATAAATTTAAACAGGGAGATATTGTGTGGGCGAATTTTTCACCGTCAGTTGGACAAGAAATGAAGGGAAAACATCCTGCGGTAGTAGTATCGTCTAATTCATATAATGAAAAGACTAATTACCTAATGGTTTGTCCAATTACATCCCACGGCAACCATTTCCCTACCTACTTGGACTTATTCGGATATCATATTCATGGTCGTGTAAATGCAGCTCAAATTCAAACTTTTTCTAGAATGAGATTGCTAGATGAAAAACCAGCAGATCATCTTAGGCCAGAAGATATGCTTAAAGTAATGGAATTACTTATTTTTGCTCTGCAACTTGATTAGACGAGTAGTTGATTTTTGTAGTTGCATGAAAAAGATTTATTGAGTATCTTAGTAATGAAAAAGGATACACAAAGGAATTTTTATCGTGAAAATTAAACAAGAAGAAATAACTAAAAAAATTGAAGAACAAGATTATCTTCAAGATCTTGAGACAATTAAATATAGCGAAATAACCAAGACAAAATTAAAAAATATTGCAACTAAAATGATTAATGAAGCTGTGCAGGCTTTTAAACATGACTCCCTCATTCAAACGCAGCTGGCCATTAGTGGAAGAAGACCAATGACTTTTGCCCTTGAAAGTAATATCATTAATCTTCCATTTGCTAACTACAAAAAAATTAGTAATTTTTGTAATAATGAAGATGAATATGAAGTAAATATTTATTTTGAAACTATTTCAGAGTATGTAAATGTTTCTCACTTCCGAATCGATATTCTGGGGTCAAGTGATGAAATTGTAGCTGATCCAGAAAAGTATAGTGCATTACTAGTAAAAGCAATTGAAGAAAAAATTGAAGTAATTCGCAACTATCAAAAACCCGAAACAAAAACTAAGAAAACAAAATAAGGAGCTAGCCTTTATGCTAACTCCTTATTTTGTTATTTCACGCATTTTTAGGATGGGATGGGCATTAGTGTAAAAGAAAAAATCCTCAATCATTGCACTTTCCATCAGACCAGTGGTCAAAATTGGATCTAGAGTCTCAACATTTTCTGGATATTTTGGCTCTTGTCCTAAATTCATAAGAGCTTTATTTAATGTGTAATGAATATAATGCTCTACCTTATCTTCAAGATCAGTATTCTGATACAAGAGTTTAATATGGCTAAGCTCATTGTCATATAAATTATCACATAGATCATATACCCAATCATGCACTTTGTTCTGTTCTTTCTTAGAAAGTTTGAAAAAATCTCTCCGAAACTTAATTCCGGTATAAATGCCATTTAAAGTTGTAATTCTAAGGGCATATTTAATCAATTCTGCCGTCCTTGGTAATTTATGTTGTCCGAATAAATATAACGGGCCAAAAAATGATGAATGATAAAGGCCAGTTGATAGAAAAACGTGAGCAGCTTTTTTCTGAATAGCATTTCCTGATTGATATACTGTATTTAGAAGTTTCATCTTTTTTTGTAGATAAGGATTTTGGTTTGCCCATTCATATGCATCTTCTTGTTTTTTAGAATCAGAAAATTCAGCTAATACATAGCTATAGGCCTTATTATTAATTGATTCTAGATATTGAAGTGCATTATATACAGCAACTTCTTCAGAATTTTCAGCATCTTTTTTTATTTCGGATAGAGCTACTTTCATTTGGAGGGTAGAAGAGAGCGTTAAAGAGCCAAAACCGTGCAAAATCACAGTTTGTTCATTTTTAGGGAGATGAAGAAACTCTTTCTGATCTTTATAAATTGGAACACGACGAGGTTCGTAAATAATATCATTTAATCTCGCCCAAGCAGAATGATCTACTTGCTCTTCTACAGTGTTCCAGTTGTTTGCTTTATAATAAGGTTTTTTATTCATTTTTCTGCCTGAAGTCACTTAAGAAACTAATATTGCTAAGAGCTGGATTTTGAATTGGTAAATCTTTTTGTGCACCTTTTTCGTTTTTTCGAGCTTCCATAACAATTTGACGAACATTTTTGACGTCAGTCGAATTGCCACTAAGTTCTAGTAAGTAAAGAATAGGAACATGTAATGTAACCGAGATCTTTTTTGCTGTTTGACCAAAAAGATCGTTAAAGTTACGATTACCACATCCAATTAATCCTAAAAGATTTTTTTTATTATCTTTATATGTTAAAAAATCAACAACGGAATCAAACATAAAGTCTTGATATGAAGGTAAAATCAAAATGTATTTATCATTCATTTGATATTGAGGATTAGCATCCTCAATTCGATGTGCATCAAGCCCCGTTTTATCTATGAACCGTTGCGTTTGTCCTGTAATTGTATAAAAAGCTATTTTTACCATAGTTTTGCCTATCGTTATATACCAAAACTACCTTCTACATATTCAATTGTCACGATTTTTAAAGTTAAAGTCAAATCAAAAAAAGTTTTAAAAACGCCACTAAGTACCGTATACTTAACTTAGAGAAAATGGAGGGTCCCTTATGACACTTGGATGGAATATTTTAGGTATTTTGGTCTGGTTAATTCTGGTTTTATATTTAATTTTTATTGTACAAAATATTCGAAAACGTCACTTAATAATGATTGTTAAAGATCGCAAACGCTTTGAATGGAAAACTACCTTGTTAGATATTTTAGAAGTGTTAGTTCTTTTATGCGGTGCGATTTATATGTTTAGCATTACTTTATTTTACAATCCTGATTTAGAAAATAAACAGGTTTTATCTAGTAAAATTGAATATCAACCATTAATTTTAACAGCGGGCAATAAACGCTCATACTATGTCACCGCTAAATCTGACAATAAAAAAACTCCAATTCAGACATATACTTTTTATAGTAACGGAAACAGAGTAACTGTTACGAGTAATTATGCTACAATTTCTGACGGAAAAAATCCAATGTCTGTTCAAGCGGGAGCTATTCCTTATTCATCTAAGCAATTAGTTCAAGCAGATGCACGCTACCAAAATGCATATGTAGCAACTTATACAGCTACGTATAAGAAAAACTGGCAGAATGGCTTAAGAATGCATGCTGGTAAGATAGCAGCTAGGTACTATTTAATTAGAGTACCTGACCGTACTTTTGTAAGAGAATTAAAATAATAAAGATAATTTAGCAATAAAAAGACCTTATTTCGATGAATACAATTCGAAATAAGGTCTTTTGTTTAGTTATTTGGAAGATATTTCTGAATAACGACTATAGTGAATATTTTGCAATAAAAATCCTAAGATAAATGCCATTACTAAAGTTGCTGATAAGTATTCAAGTACATTACCTGCATAAAAAGCAGCAAACAAGATAAATCCTCCTGATAGTAATAGCGAAGAGTTTAAAAAGGATCTTACTTTTTTATTGAACAGCCAATAAAAGATTCCATAGCCTAGAACAAATAAGTAAATAACGTCTAAGAGGATGACTCCTAATATTCCCATTGAATAACATTGTGCTAAAAAGTCTCGCTCTAGTGGGGCAATATTATTTTCACGGCTAAAAGAAATACCAAACAATTTATTTGATTTGTTTTTATCAGTTTTCATGACGCGGCTTAAGATATCTTTTTCTAGATGTCGATAATTTAGGCGTTCATTTGCTGGTCTTTTCATCACTTCAAGCCAGTAGTATGGATCATTTTGATAAGTGTAATGCTCCAATACTAGATCATGTTTTAAAGAATAGACCCAGTAATTTTTTTTGATAAATTCTTTTAGATATTCTTCTTGTTTTTTGCCCTTATATCTTTTCAGTCCAGCATTAAGTTCTTGGTCAAGCTTCTTCTTGTCACCAATATGACTTCTCTTTTGAGCTACACTACTTTCAAGTGAAGATCGTCTGAGAGTTGGACTATAAGAGAAAATAGCAGCCGAGGCAGTTAGTATACAAATTAATGTAATTAAGAATTTGGCTGAAAATTTAGTATTCTTCAAAATTAAGCTGTGGATTAAGAAGACTAATAAAAATACCACTAAGCTAATAATCAGTCCGAAATTTCCAACTTTTGTTCCAAGCATTAACATTGCTAATGCTTGAGCACTAACTAAAACTATATTCAAAATATTAAATTCTTTATAAAGAATATAGAGCATAATAGGCATGATCATGAACAAAATAGCCGATAAAGTATTAGCTTGAAAGAAAATTCCTTTAGAAGCTAAGGCATTAAAAGGATAATCTGTTTGAGTAAACCAAGAAAAAATATTAGCACTAATTCTTTTAGCTTCAGTAGTATGGTATGAAGTTAATGAGAAAAGAAATAGATTCGAGATAACAATTGTTAATGAATATATGCCTGAAATACCTTGAATTACCCGGAAAAAGTATTTAGCCTTAAAGTCGCTATATGAAGTAATATAAATAACAATCGGTGGTAGACAAGCTCTCACTAGATAAAAAATTTCAACTTTTGGTGAATAATGGAAGCCTGTTGCATCCACACCAGTAAAATTTCTTACCGAAATTAGATGAAAGATTGAGTATAAGATTAAAACGCCAATATAAGCTATAATCCACCATTGTTTTCTGAATCTTTGCCAATTATTTTTGATACTAAAGAATAAAATAATAGCAATAAAAACTCCTAAAACTCTCAAAATAGTAGGTATTGAAAATTTTAGAAGTGGTGGTCTAGATAACCAATAAATATCTAAAAATGGCTGAATTAAAATAAACCAAAATAAGAATGTTTGAAGCCGTTTTTTCATATGATTTTAGGTTCCTTTAATAAAACAAAAAATTATTTAGGCTTTATTTTGATTCTTTATCCTTTTTATCAGGTTCAACTTTAGAAATCTTTACATCATTTGTTGCAGCAGTCTTTCCACGTGCAGGTGATTTTACCTTCTTCAAGCTCTTGAAGTTAATGACCATTTTATTGTTTAATTCATTAACTGAAGATTCATCTTCTGGATCATATGAAGTAATAGCTAGCAAAGCAGAATTTTCATAAATTTTTTCTACTTTTCCTTGAAAAGGATGCTTAAGTTCTTCCTCAGAAGTAGCGGCTAAAATTTGACCAATTTTTACATCAGCTTTTTTCATTTAAAAAACTCCCTTTTCTGTACAGAAATGTTTTACAATAGTGAAATACTATTATATATAATAGTCGATTTCAAGCGGGAGAGTAATATTTTGCAAAGAATTATCATAATTGCGGGACCAAGTGGAGTAGGAAAGACAACAGTCTCAAAATACTTAACGGAAAAATATAATATTCCGCGTGTAGTAACACATACTACTAGGCCAATTAGACAAGGAGAAATTCCGGGGAAGTCATATTATTTTGAAACTGATGAGAGTTTTAAAAAATTTCATTTTTTTGAACATGTAAAATATGGGGAATATCAATATGGATCCAGTAAAGAAGCTTTAGAAAAAGCCTGGGCAAAGAATGACTTGGTTTCTTTAATTGTTGAGACTGACGGAGTTAAGTCCTATTTAGAAAAATTAGGAAAGCAAGCATATTTTATTTATTTAACTGTTTCAGATTTTTCAGTTCTAAAAAAGCGATTATTAGGACGCGGAGATAAAGCTAGTGAAATTGATAAGAGATTAAATAGTTTTGAATTTAAGCGTGATTTACATTTGTCAGATGAACTTGCTAAAAAAGCACATGTATTAAATAATGACAACTGGGAAAAGACAGCTAAAGAACTAGATAAGATCGTAAAAAAGCTGGAAAATAAATAGATTTTGAATATGGAAAAGGCTGATAATAAGCTAAATGTAACGACAATGATTTAGCTTTGTAACAGGGCTGTAATATTTATGCCCTACAATAGCCCTTGTCAATTAAAAAAAGAGACACATAGTATAACTTTTTAGTTAATTAATGACGGCTATGTTGATAATTAAGAAAATGAATTTTATGGAGGAATAACCCTTGACTATCAAATCTAAAGTAATCAAATTTACAACTGCTGCTTCATTCGCTGTTGCAGGTATCGCAACTTTAAGTGCAGCTAAATTAAACTCATTATCTTTTAACGGTACTGCTCAAGCTTCTACTCTTCAAGCACCTGCAAAAGAAATTGGTGTCGTAAAGGTAAACTCTAAGACTGGTGAAAGTGTTGCTGTTTGGAACAGCTACGAAGATGGTAAGCAACAAACTGGTAAGTACTTACCACACCAATCAAGCTGGAAGACATACAAGAAAGTTAAGACTGTTAAGGGTGAAACTTGGTACAACTTAGGTGGAAACCAATGGATTTCATCTGACAATGTTGAAGAAGAAGCTCCAATCGCATTTACTGCTGATTTATCTGCAGTTGCTACTGCTGTAAGTCAAGTCCCAGCAGCAAACGTTAACAACGCACAACAAGTAACTTCTCCAGTAGCACAACCTGCACAACAAGCAGCTACTACAACTGCTAACACTGCATCTGTTGCAACTACTACACCTGTACAAACTAATACTGCAGCACCTGTACAACAAGCAACTGCTTCAGTAGCACAACCTGCACAACAAACTGCAACTACTACTGTTTCAGCTAAAACTAACTACGTACAAACTAATACTGCAGCAACTACTAAGCAAGTATCTACTGCTTCGACTCAATCAAACACTACTTACACTGCACCTGCACAAAACAACACTGCTGCTAAGCCTGCACAACAACAAGCTCAACCAACTCAACAAGCTTCAAGTCAAGCAGCAACTACTCAAACTGCTAAGCCACAAGTTTCAACTCAATCAAACAGCAGTACTGCACAAACTGTAGTTAGCGCAGCACAATCACAAATTGGTAAGCCTTACGTATGGGGTGCAACTGGTCCTAACGCATACGACTGCTCTGGTTTAGTTCAATACGCATACAGCCAAGCTGGTAAGAACGTTGGACGTACTACTTACCAACAAGCTGGTGCAGGTCAACACATTTCTGTTAGCCAAGCACAAGCTGGTGACATCTTAATGTGGGGTGACTACCACGATGCTATTTACGTAGGTAACAACCAATACGTACACGCACCACAACCAGGTCAAAACGTAACTCAAGCTTCTATTTCAAGTTACTTCATGCCAGATTACGCAATTCGTGTAAACTAATTAATTGAAATAAAGATAGTTATTTTAGAAGGTTAATCAGAAGATTAACCTTCTTTTTTATGATATAATTAAAAGAACTTTTTTAAGGAAATAGGTATTTTTAATGAATAATAAAAACGAAGAAAAAAATACCCTTCCCACAAATAACTATCGTAAGTGGCTAATAGGTATTTTAATTGGCTTAATAATAATTTTAATAGGTTGGTTAATTTTTGGTCATATTCAGTCTAAAAGAAATGCTGAAGCAGAAAAATTTAATTCTACCCACTTTAATCCGAATGTTGTAATTTATGATATTCCTGTCGGAAAGCTAACGGTCAAAAAGGCTACTGCAAAAATAAATGAAAAAGCAAAAAATGATGCGATTTTAGAGGGAGATAAAGTCGTATTGAAGAAGACCGGTAATAAAGTAATTACGAGTAAAGAAGTTCAATCATATTTTGAAACTCAACATACTCGCTACCCTAGCCGAAAGAAATGGAATTTTCAAAATGATGCCTTATTAAAAGCAAAGGATAAATTAAATCAGATTAAAGATCGTCAAGTAAAATATACTGTAAATGGCAAATCTTTCGTATTTAAAAGGGCAGAAGTATTTCCAAATGTATCATATAGAAATAATAAGTATGTATTTTTAGATACAAAAATTCTAGAAGATAAAATTAACAGCATTAACAAAGAAGTATCTACTCTTCACAAATCTTATGACTTCAAGCTTCCAAACGGTCAAGTTACGAAGGTTAAAAATGAAAGCTATGGCTGGGCTATTAATGAAAAGAAATTATTAGCTGGTATTGAGAATGCATTAGCTAATGATGTTCAAACACTTAATGGAAAGAATTATATCTATGGGGAAGGTTTTAGTACCTATGGAACTGGTTATGGTTTAAGCAATAATGGAATTGGTAATAATTATGTTGTTGTTTCTTTAACTGATCAAAAGATGTGGGTCTATAAGAATGGCAAATGTGTATTAACATTAGATACAATTGTTACTGGTACAGTGGAGACTAAGCTTGCTCATAAGAACCTAGAAACACCTACCGGAGTTTGGTATATTCACTATAAAGAATCTCCAAGTGTTTTAAAGGGAACAAATGATGATGGTTCGAAATACTCGGTTGATGTTAAATACTGGATGCCGTTTACCTTAACAGGTTGCGGCTTCCATGATAATAGTTGGCGAAAGAATTGGTCAAAAACAGCGTATTTAAATGATGGTTCTTATGGATGTGTTAACTTAAGACCAAGTGATGCTCCCAAAGTTTGGGATAATGTAGAGAAAAACGAAGCTGTAATTATTTATAAATAATATGAAAAAGTGTCTGGGAAAAAACTAATTCCTAAGACATGAAAAAAGAACGATGATTTCCTTT